>JABHIC010000379.1 GCA_018671205.1 Gammaproteobacteria bacterium | reverse complement strand
GTGGTGCTGGGGGCTAGTGGGTAGGATGGGACGTAACAGACGGTAAGAGGCCTGGGCTACCGTTTTGCAGATCGCACAATCTAGTGTAGATTGTGAGTAATGAGAGTATCTGTGATCCATCTGGAAGCACCACGCATCGCCCTGATACTGTTTATGGCACTGCTTGGCGGTCTGTTGAGTGAGCAGTGGCTGCTCAGCATACTTCTCTCACTGGCCGGTTATATAGGCTGGACACTCTATAAACTGCAGCAACTCTATCACTGGATGGAGAAGGGTGCCAAACCGGGGCGTACCCCGGATAGTGATGGGGCCTGGGAGCGGATCAACTATCAGGTTCAACGTCAGCAGAAGAAGAGTAAAGAGCGAAAGCAGCGTATGTCCACCCTGCTTAAACGGTTTCAGCGTATCATCAAGGGGTTACCCTATGCCACCGTGGTACTCAATGGCAACAGTGAGATTGACTGGGCCAACCAGCGTTCTGCACAGCTGCTGGGGATTGAGATGGGTAGAGATCGTGGGCAGCGTATCGATAATCTGGTGCGGATCCCCAAACTGCACAAGGCACTGGAGAAGGGGAAGGATCGAGAGATTGAGATCGATGCCCCCGGAGGCCAGCAGAGCAAACTGGCACTACAGCTGATCACGATTCACTCTGATCTCAAGTTACTGATCGCGCGGGATATCAGTGAACGGGTCCATCTGAATGAGATGCGCAAGAACTTCATATCCAATGCCTCCCATGAGTTGCGTACCCCGCTGACGGTGATCTCAGGCTACCTTGAGATGTTGAGGGGGAGTGATGAGCTACCTGACGCACTGAGGCGTGCAGTAGAATCATCGGATGAGCAATCCTCACGGATGAGAAATATCATCGAGGATCTGTTAACGCTCTCCCGACTTGAAAACAGTGAGCTCTCGGAAAAGGAGAGTCAGCCACTCAATCTGGCAAAGATCATCTCTCGTATCTGCGAGAATCAGATCGTGCTTACCCAACAGAGAGAGCAGATCCATATCAGGGTGGATTCGACACTGCAGTTAATGGGGGCAGAGACCGAGATTGTCAGCCTCTGTACTAACCTGATCCATAATGCGCTGCACTATAACCCGGATGGAACCACTATTGAGGTTGAGTGGTCCCTAGAGCCATCAGGGGGGGGATGTCTGGTTGTGCGCGATCAGGGGGAGGGGATTGCAGAGAAACATCTGGCCCACCTTACCGAGCGTTTCTATCGTGTGGATCAGAGCCGCTCCAGAGCAGAAGGGGGGACAGGGTTGGGGCTGGCTATTGTGCAGCACATTGTGCAGCGCCATGGTGGAGTACTTGAAATTGAGAGTGAAGTAGGGATGGGTAGTACCTTTAGCGTCCGTTTTCAGAAGGAGCATCTCCTGAAATCCTCCTCTTTTCTTGCCTGATCCGGCAACACTAAACGGGATAACTATTTCCATAAATCTGAGGTAAGATAGTAGTGGTCTAGGGTCCAGGATTCTAGATTGAGGAGGGGCTTGACTGAGACTGGAGTAATAGCCTCTATAGTGACGGTAAGTCGGTATTTAGGGAGAGCGTTATGGATGGAATGGGGGGCATGGTAGTCGTACTACTACTATTAATGGGAGGGGCGACCATTATTGTCACCCTGATTCACCTGCGACTCAGGTCACAGGTCACGCAATGGAATGATCAGGTTGCCTCTACCATAACCGAGATGTTATCCAGCGGGAATTTTGCACCACACTTGGAGGAGGGCTCTGGTGTCCCATTTGAACCTTCAATATTGGCTCTCAATCAGCTGTTTGAGAGCAAGGCGGAGGTGATTAGCAATGTAGAAAAGGTGATGAGCTGCTTTTCCGAACAGGGCTGTAATGAGCCTCCCGTAGAGGGAAGTGGGAGAGATCTCAAGGCCCTAAAAGAGGGGGTCAACCATGCTGCTGACCATGCACAGAAAAATATTCATCTGTTGCATGAGCTGGTGAATGCGATTGGAGCCGCTGATTTTGGGCTTCAACTGGGGGAGGAGATTGAGCATGAGCTGGCGAACTCTGTGCGCCAATCTATGTCGGTTGTTGAGCAGATGTTTGGGCAGATCTCCGAGCTAATGGCGCATGTTGCAAAGGGGGACTTTAGTCACCGCATTACGATGGAGGCTAAAGGGGATCTGTTAAATCTTAAAGAGGTGATTAACCAGTCGATGGCACAGATTGAGCGCTCTGTGGTCTCCACAACCAATGGAATTACCCGCATTGGGGATGGTGATTTTACCCAAGAGGTAGAGGGAGAGTTTACGGGACAGCTGGCGGCATTGAAAGATGCGGTAAATGCGATGCAGAGAAACCTTACACACACAGTCTCCAAGGTTCGCGCTGCAGCGAAGAGTGTCCATCTGGAGTCTGAGGAGCTCTCTATCGGAACCCAGAGTCTATCCAGTCGTACCTCACAGCAGGCATCAGCACTGGAGGAGAGCGCTGCCAGCATGGAGGAGATGAGTAGTACGGTAAAGCTCAACTCTCAATATGCGACTAATGCGGAGACCCTCTCCGCAGCGTCACGAAAAGAGGCGATTAATGGGACAGAGGTGGTAAAACGGGCGGTTTTTGCGATGAACCGTATTAATGAGTCGAGTGATAAAATCTCAGAAATTATTGAGCTTATTGATGGGATTGCCTTTCAGACCAACCTGCTGGCACTGAATGCTGCCGTTGAGGCGGCTCGGGCGGGTGAGCATGGCCGGGGTTTTGCGGTGGTAGCCGGAGAGGTGCGTAGCCTGGCACAACGTTCAGCGGATGCGGCGAAAGAGATTGCGGCGCTGATCAGTGAGACCGGAGAAAGAATTGGTGAAGGGAATGCATTGGTTAATGAGAGTGGAGAGTCTCTGAAAGCGATTGAAGAGTCGATTGGGAAAGTTGCCACGGTTGCCCAGGAGATCTCTTCGGCCGCAAATGAGCAGAGTATTGGCGTGAATCAGGTCAATCTGGCCATTTCTGAAATTGATCAGGTCAATCAGAAAAATTCAGTGCTGGTGGATGATACCGCTGAGACTACTGCCACTTTGAAGGAGCAGGCGGGAGCGCTGGCCTCACTGATGGAGATCTTTACCCTGAATGATAGCGCCATAAAACAGGGGGACCCACACCGGGCATTGACCAGTGAGACCGTGGTACTGGATAAGGCACGTGCGGCACATCTGGCCTGGAAGGGGAAGATTCGTGGATTTCTGGATGGGTTTGTTGAGATGGAGTTGAGTCAGGCGGTCTCCCACCATGATTGTGTATTGGGGAAGTGGTTGGACTCAGAAGGGCGAGAGAAGTATCAGCACTTCCAGGAGATGACCAGTCTGGATGAGGTGCACGCAAAGATGCATGCGGTTGTGAGGGATGTTATTCGTCTGAAGAAGGAGGGGGAGGTGGAGAGTGCAGAGCAGGAGTTTCTGAAGATATCTCCTTACTCTACTCAGGTCGTCGGCTATATCGATCAGTTAGAGAACGATCTGCTGTGAGTGTAGGACACCACTGAAAATGTACTTTTTAGTGGTGTCCTACGGTGGGTTTATTGATTAGGGGTGTGCGTTTTTAATCATCTGTTTGGATTTATTGTAGATATCCTCTGGGTTTTTATGCATCTCCGAGGACTGTAGAAGCGCATCGTTTATCTTCTTCTGGATGCTTGTCTGGTAGTCGGTGGCCAGTTTGTTATTGGGGGCTAGCTGTAGTGCCTGATCTAGCATTGCTTTTGAGTACTCTAGCGCACCGGAATGCTCATAGAAAAATGCAAGCGTGATAAATAACTTGGGGTCCTCTGGTGAGAGGGTAATGGCATTCTGAACCGTTCGAATCCCATTAGTGTAGTCCTGCTTCAGCATATAGACCCCCAGAAGCTTACGGTGTGCCTCCAGTGAATCTGGGTAGTGGTCAATCACACCCGTCAATATCTCTTCTGCCTGATTGAGAAGCTGAGCTCTCTTCAATGAGTCAGGTGCCAGTGGGACGGCCTCCATATAGAGTTTTGCGGCCTCTGGAATCGCTGTTTCCGCTTCGCCTGTGGTCAGCGCTGCGGCCTGTGGCTGGGAGAATAGGAGTGTGGTTGCTGTGGCTAGAACGGCTAATAAGAATCTCTTCTTCATGTTTTCCTCGTTTATTTTAATGGTTCCAATAGTCTTGGTTAATCTCATAAGCTCCCAATCGGGAATCTAAAGCTCTGCAGATTTTATTTCGAGATGCTCTGAGGCATCCAGGGTGGTGTCATCATAGATATAGACGGGGTGAACCAGTAGTACCCCCTCAATCCCTTCAATTTCAGCAATGGTGTCAGTCATTCCACCTGAGTTTCGATCCTCTACAGTAATTACCATTTTACTCTTTTCTTCGGCATGAATCTCAAGGTTATTTATTGTCTGTAGTTGGTTGCGGATGGCCTCAGCGTATTCAGGTTTATGTTGTACAGCAATGCCAGATATCTGCATGGATGGCTCCTTTGTTTTGACAGATGTTGTTGTGGAGGAGAAGAAAAAACCGCCTGGACAGCATGTTGGGCTATCCAGGCGGTTTTTTCAGCAGTACTACGCTATCTTCTTGTGCTTGTAGAGAAGAGATTTCCGACCAGAGGGTCAAGTCTGAACTGTGGAGCATGACACTGGTTACAGAAGTATCGATTCCCAGCGAGGTGGTTGATCGAGGCGCCGCTACGATCTACATAGTGGCTGCGACCAATTTGGGTGGCCTCCTCCTCCTTGTAGTTCTCATCACTATGGCACTCCATACAGCGGTTCTCCTTTATGGTTATCCCATAATCCTTATGAGGCATAATGGGTGGTTGCTCTTTCCAGGTTCTCTCGTAGGGGTCCGTATCTTTGATACGGTTCCTGCGGTTAGGGATGTTAGAGACCATATTGATATCATGGCCTCCACGCAGAGAGGTGACATCAGATGCCGAGACCACTGAACTCCCCCCGAGTAAGGTCATTAGAGAGACACTCAAAATAACCACTATTGCATTGCTTTTTTTCATGGTATTGCTCCTCCATTAAACCTTGATGACTTTGACAGCCGTTTTTTTGTAATCCGTCTCTTTCGAGAGTGGATCCGTGGCATCGAGTATCAGTTTATTCACTAAACGACGGGCATCAAACCAGGGGACAAAAATAAGCCCCTTGGGTGGACGGTTACGTCCCCGGGTTGAAATACGTCCGGTAATTGTGCCTCGACGTGAAACGACCTCAGCGGATGACCCATCGTGTAGCCCCAGGTTCTTCACATCCTCCGGGTGCATGAAGATCATCGCATCCGGTACCGCACGATAGAGTTCAGGTACCCGTTGCGTCATTGTGCCGGAGTGCCAATGCTCCAGTACACGACCGGTTGACATCCATAGTGGATATTCGTCATCAGGGGATTCAGCGGGTGGCTCGTAGGGGCAGCAGAAGATGTTGGCCTTACCATCCGGCTTGCCGTAAAAATAGACATCTCCACTAGCAACGGTAGGGTTCTTCTTGCGTACCAGAGGGTCGTACCCCTCACGATAACGCCAGAGGGTCTCCTTGCCATCAATCACTGGCCAACGTAGTCCGCGAACCTTATGGTACTGTGAATATTCGCCCAACTCATGACCACTTTTTGGTCCCTCAAGTCCAAACCGGCGGTACTCCTCATAAAGCCCTTTCTGTGCGTAGAAACCAAAGTGGAAGGACTCATCATTATCAAAACCGGTCTCCAGCTCATTCAATGAGTACTGGTTGACGGAGCCATTGGCATAGAGTACATCAAAAAGGGTTTTGCCTTTGTACTGCGGGTTGGCATTGAGTAGTGCCTCTGGCCAGGCATCTTCGGTGGTGAAGTGTTTGGAAAACTCCATCAACTGCCAAAGGTCTGATTTTGCGCCCTCAATCGCGGGAACCTGCTGACGCCATGCCTGAGAGCGACGCTCTGCATTTCCATAAACGCCCTCTTTTTCAACCCACATAGCGGTAGGTAGAATCAGGTCTGAGGCCATTGCGGTAACGGTTGGATAGGGGTCAGAGGTGACAATGAAGTTGTCCGGATTACGGTAGCCGGGCATGGTCTCTTCGTTGAGGTTAGGCGCGGCCTGGACATTGTTGTTACACATGACCCAGTAGGCATTGAGCTTGCCATCCTTGAGCATCCGATTCTGCAGTACTGCATGGTAGCCGGGCTTTCCAGGAATCGTTCCACTCGGTAGTTTCCAGACCTTCTCAGCAAATTTTCGGTGTCCTTCTTTCATTACCACCAGATCAGCCGGTAGGCGGTGTGCAAAGGTACCCACCTCACGGGCGGTACCACAGGCGGAGGGCTGCCCTGTCAGCGAGAATGGGCCATTGCCAGGCTCGGATATTTTTCCAGTCAGCAGATGCAGGTTGTATATCAGGTGGTTCATCCATACACCACGTGTATGCTGGTTAACACCCATGGTCCAGAGTGACATTACCTTCTTGTTGGGGTCGGCGTAGATCTTCGCCATCTCCAGCAGATTTGCCTCTGGGACACCAGACATCTTGGAGGCCTTCTCCAGGGTATACTCGGAGACAAAGGCCTTATAGTCATCAAATGCCATCGGTTTGGAGCCAACCTGTGCCTTACGTGGAGAGCTGTTTTTTGCACTCTTTTCACGCTCATCGGTAGGGCGCAGTCCATAGCCAATATCGGTATTAGCGAGACGGATATTGACATGTTTTTTCAGGAAGTTCTGGTTGACTGCACCGTTCTGGATAATGTAATTGGCGATATAGTTGCCAATTACCAGATCTGTCTGCGGCTTAAAGATCATCACATTATCGGCCAGATCACAACTACGATGCTGGAAGGTAGAGAGAACCTGAACCGATGCATCTTTCTTGGTCAGGCGGGTATCCGTGATTCGAGACCAGAGAATGGGGTGCATCTCTGCCATATTAGCGCCCCACAGTACAAAGTTTTCACCATGCTCAAAGTCATCGTAGCAACCCATGGGCTCATCTGAACCAAAGGTGCGCATAAAGGCACCCACTGCCGAGGCCATACAGTGGCGAGCGTTGGGGTCGATGTTGTTTGAACGGAAGCCGGCCTTATAAAGTTTAGAGGCGGCGTACCCCTCTTGAACGGTCCACTGGCCGGAGCCAAACATGCCAACCGTAGATTTCCCATCATTGCGTACCAAATCCTTGGCCATGGCCTCTTTCCACTTATCCGCCATGATGCTGAATGCTTTATCCCAGCTGATCGGGGTGAATTCACCATTTTTATCATATTTTCCATTACTCATTCTGAGCAGCGGAGATGTCAGGCGATCCTTTCCATACATGATCTTGGATAGGAAGTAGCCCTTGATACAGTTGAGACCACGGTTCACCGGGGCATCGGGGTCGCCTTGAGTCGCCACAACACGGCCATTTTTGGTGCCTACAAGGACACTACAGCCTGTTCCGCAAAAGCGGCAGGGTGCCTTATCCCAACGGATTCCGTCAGAGTCATAGCCATCTTTGGCCTGACTGATAACGGGGATACTGATGCCAATGGCAGCAGCGGTCGCAGCAACAGCATTAGACTTAACAAAGTCTCTTCTAGAGATTCCCATAGGTACTTCTCCTCCCTTAAGGTTTTTATAGTTATAACCATTATCATATCTAATTAATTCAGGGAAAATATGGGGGTTTTTTCCCCGCTTTTCTTGATGTATTCTGTTAGTAACCTATGATAATGGTTGGTTATCAGTATATAGAATCTGATAAGGTGAATTTATGTCATGAATCGATCGGAGTGTCAACCTGTTTGTGATCGAAAACGACCATAACTCCAGTAGGCGGCACAGGCCCCTTCGGAGGAGACCATACAAGAGCCCATTGGATTCTCCGGTGTGCAGACTCTGCCAAATAGCTTGCAATCACTGGGGCGTTTGACTCCTCGAAGAATAGCAGGGCACTCGCATCCCTTGACCTCTGAGGTGGGTATCTCTGGAATCTCAAAACGTTGCTCTGTATCGAAGGTGGCGTAGCGTTTTTTGATCCGCAGGGCACTATAGGGAACCTCTCCCAGTCCGCGCCACTCAAACAGAGGACGTAACTCAAAAACCTCCGACACTAGCCGCTGCGCCTTCTGGTTGCCCTCCCGGGTTACCACCCGGTGATACTCATTTTCAACCTCATAGCGCCCCTCATTAAGCTGGCGAATCAGCATCAGTGCGGACTGCATGACATCCAATGGCTCAAACCCGGCGATGACTACCGGGCGCTGGAACTCTTCGGCAAAGAATTCGTAGGGGCGGCTGCCAATAATGGCACTCACATGGGAGGGGCCGAAGAAACCATCAATAGAGAAGGTGCTCATCTCCCTGACCTCGGGTGACTCAAGAATGTTTTGAATCGCCGCAGGGGTCAGTACGTGGTTGCAGAATACGGTGAAATTGTTAAGCGACTCAGCTGCCGCCTGCTGAATGGCTACCGCAGAGGGAGGGGTAGTGGTCTCGAAGCCGATCGCGAAGAAGACAACCTCCCGGTCGGGGTTCTCGCGTGCGATCTTGAGGGCATCCTGAGTGGAGTAGACCATGCGCACATCACCCCCCTCGGCTTTGACTTTGAGCAGACTTTTTCGGTGGCTGGCAGGGACACGCAGCAGATCCCCGTAACTACAGAGGATGACCTCCTCTTGTTGCAAAAGATGAATCGCCTGATCAATTCTTGCGGTTGGCAGTACGCAGACCGGGCAGCCGGGGCCGTGGATAAAGTGGACATTGTCCGGCATCAACTCCTCTACGCCGTAACGGAAGATGGCATGTGTGTGTCCTCCACAAAACTCCATCAGGTTATAGCTGCGTTGTGGGTCAATCGCCAGATGGATTTTTTTTGACAGCTTCTGCGCCAGTTCGCCAGAGCGGAACTCATCAATATACTTCATGGTGCTTCCGGTTTTTCCATTTCAGCAAACAGTGCGAGGCTCTTTTCCGCCTCCAGAGGGTCTACTTTGCTGAGTGCATAGCCGACATGGAGCAATACATAATCACCCACGGAGGCTTCATCCAGGAGGGCCAGAGAGATCTCCTTACGAATACCATCCAGTGAGATGGTGGCATTTTGCTGGTCATCACTGATGGCGATAATCTGGGTCGGTATGGCAAGACACATGGTAGGGAGGGAAGAGGTTCCTTAGTGGGCCGGGGGACGTTGGTTAATGGTCAGATCATAACCAACACAGGGGTCAATCGCATGGATAATCAGACTGGCCTGCTGTTGCAGGTGAGGAGATTCTGCTGGCAGCTGCTGCAGTGCGCGAACCACAACCCCATCGGGGTGGAAGTTCCACTCGGTGGGTGCAAGGATTTGGTACTGACGGATCTGCTCGTTCTCCAGGGTGACACGGTGTACCAAGAGGCCACGAGCGGCCTCACAACAGCCTATTCCGCTCTCTCCAGAGGCAAAACCAACGGGTGATGGAGTGGAGGAGTGAGGTTGATCCAGGGATTCAACCAATTGGGCCAGTTCAGTCAAGCGGGCAATCAGGCGAACCAGCAACCCATTTCCGTATTCGAGTTGAAGTTGGTGAAGCAGTGGGCTATCGGTACGGGTGAGAGGAGTGGTTTCCGCGGGCTCGCCCGCCCATTCGGGTTGTTCAACATAGTTGGAGTGGGAGAGTGCCTGATTGAGTCGATCCCACTCCAGTGTGGGCAGCGGGGGGATCAGACAGCGCCCCAGTCCGTGCCACTGTTGCTGCCATATCTTATGGAGTAGTTGGGTGGCCACCCCCTGCTGCCGGGAAATCCATTGATGTAGCTGATCGATACTCTCTATCTGTAGCCAGGTGGAGCAATCAACCCCCAATACCGTCTGCTTAAGCAGTGCTTTCAGCTGTTGTACAGCTTGTTGGAAACTCGCCATGTCGGGTTCAAAAGGTGAAACAACAATCCGAAAAGGGGAGTCTCCTGCAGTCAGGCTCTGACGGAGTTCCTGTTGTAGACGCATCACCTCGGCCAGGGCTGATTCTGGTGGTGGAGTGCCCACCCTCTCACTCCACCCCAATAAAATTCTCCAGAGATGCTCACGAATCATCTCAATTGAGAGCAGTTGTTGACGAATCGGCTCCACCCCGGTGGGAGGTTGGCTCTTTGTGGCCTGCTCACAGGCGCGAACGGCAGCACAGGCCTGAGCCGTGGAACAGATACTGAAGAGCAGCGGCAGGGTCTGTAGAGTCTCCTCAATGGTTTTCCCCTCAAACAGCGTAGAGGCATGAACCGGGCGGCTGGAGGATAGGGTAACCACCCCGGTGTCATGGGAGGGGTAGCTGAGGTCAATGGAAATACGACCCTCCAGGTTCATCTGGTTTCTGATTGGTTATGGTTATGGTGCTGGTGACCCTCATGGTTATGTTGGTGTTGAACGGCCCCCTCCGGTGCTATTGCCGGATGTAGTGTCGAACCAGCGGTCAGTGCCTCCCGATAGTGGCTCAATTCACTGCGTAGCCACTCAATCCACGGCTCCAGACCGGTTCCATCCTTGGCGGAGAGTGAGATGACTTCAGCAGGGTTAGAGAGGTGGCGCAGATAGTGCTCCGCACGTGCCGGGTCAAACTCCTCCAGATAGGGAAGCAGATCAACTTTAGTCAGTAGCATTAGATTGGCTGCCCGGAAAATCACTGGATACTTGGCGGGCTTGTCATCTCCCTCGGTAACGGAGAGCAGGGTGATGTTACGGTGGTGTCCAAGATCAAAACTGGCAGGGCAGACCAGATTGCCCACATTCTCAATGAAGAGGATATCGAGCGGCTCCAGTGCCATGTGGTGGAGGGCATCATGCACCATATGGGCATCCAGATGGCAGGCACTACCGGTAGAGATTTGGTGGGCGGGCACCCCTTTTTGACGAATGCGGTTGGCATCATTCTCCGTCTCCAGATCTCCCTCAACGACACCTACCCTCAACTCTCCGTTCAACGCCTCAATGGTGGCCTCCAACAGAGAGGTTTTTCCACTACCGGGAGAGGACATCAGGTTAATAGCGAGTACCTGATGGTGGTCAAAATGGTCCCGGTTATGGCTTGCCTGATGGTCATTTTCGTGTAGCAACCCCTGTAACACCTCCACCGCCTCTCTGCCACTTTCGGTTTGGGCCAACTTCCCCCCCTCCTGTAAAAAATGTTCATTGCCAGAGGTGATATTGCATCCACAGGTATCACACATTATTGTTCTCCTTGTCGGTATTTTTTAGGCATCTTATACGTTCCTTCATAACGTTTCCAAGGTACGTTGTAAAACATCCATCTGCGCTCGACGATAGCCATCCCTAGCTATCAATGGCCCCGGAATCGCTATGAAGGAACTTATGAAATTATTTATACTCACTTTTCCAGTTCAATACTGCGTAGCAGCATCTCATCTCCACTGATTAGCTGGGTACGCCACTCACCGCACTGGCCACAGATCATCCGGTTGACTTTTGCCCTGCTGACCTGACCACACTGACTACAGCGGATAGTAATCGGCATCTCCTCAATTTCAAGTTCGGCCTCGCTGGCCAGGGTATCTGCGCGGGCAATTGTCCATGCGTTTTTTAATAGTGGCACCTCGACACCAGAGAGTGGGCCGATCTGAAGATGGATCAGAGAGACCGTTGTGGCACTATTCTCCTCTGCAACCGTTTCAACCTGAGAGAGGATCGATTGACAGACGGAGAGTTCATGCACGAGGAGGCTCTTTATCTATTTGGTTCATCTCGTCATAAATCTCCCAGGCGGCCTCTGCCTGCTCTGCCGTGACCTTCTGAATAGCCTGACCCAGATGGCTGACAATGTAGTCCCCAACGGCTAGCTCCTCATATTGCAACATAAACAGATTGACCTCTCGCTCAAACCCTTTGGCCTCACAGTGAGCGATAAATTGATCAATTTTCTTGATCTGCATGGGGATACCGAAACACATTATGTCTCAATATTAGTTCATGCTGTTATAAAATCAAATGGTTTATTAATGGTACGCTACACCATGAAAATAACTGCTTTGGGAGATTTAGGGGAATAATAATGAAGAGTACATTAGTGCTGGGGCTGGGAAATACCTTGCTGGGTGACGAAGGAGTAGGGGTGCATGTGGTAGAGCGTCTGGCTGCGGAGGGGGATCGGCCCGGTGTGATCTGGATGGATGGGGGAACCCTCAGTTTTACCCTGGCGGGCCCAATCGCAGAGGCAGATCGACTGATTGTGATCGATGCGGCCAATTTACAGGAGCAAAGTGGGGCAGTGAGGCAATTTGTGAATGGGGAGATGGACCATTTTATCGGAACCGGAAAAATGAGTAGTGTCCATGAGGTGAGTCTGCTTGATCTGTTGTCAATCACCGCATTGAGTGAAAAACTGCCATCACCGCGTGCGCTGATTGGTATTCAACCCGAACAGGTAGATTGGTCTGAGCAGTTAACTCCAGCGGTAGAGTCTGCTGTTGATGAGGCAGTAATCGCAGTGAAACAGCTTTTGGAGGCGTGGGAAGATGAGCAGTCTGGATCAGATTGAGGTGATGGTAGAGGGGGAGGAGAACCCTGAAATGGTACGTTCCGTATTGAGCGAAATAACGGCACTGCTGGAGTGTTGGCTTACGGAGGGAAAGCCCGGTGTAATTGATCTGCAAGGGCTGCCTTTAACGGCTACCGACTACCAGCAGCTGGAAGAAAAATTGGGGAGAGGGGAGGTCTCCATCACGATTCAGGTTCTGGGGAAGAGCCAGATTCTGGAGACAGCTTTCCCGGGTGTATGGTATGTGATCCATAGGGACGAGGTGAGTAATATCCTTACAAAACAGATCGAGGTTATTGATATCCCTTCTATTGTTTTGTCTCAAAGAGTAGAGATGGAACAGGCACTTGAGCGCCTCAAGAGTGACTCAAATATGACTTTCTAATAGTCAACTAAAACAGTTGGTTATTTCCGTAAATACCATCGTGGGATAGGGGGATAATAATTGATATTTTGGGGTTGACATTTCTCTTCTTAGGTATAGAACTAACAGTGAAAGATGATTAGTATTATATTGTATTAGCGCAGTCTAATTTTTGTTTGGAGTCGATCATGAGTCGTGAAATAGGCAATAACCCCCTCGATAATGGAACTTTTGCAGATCATCTTGAACAAAATGGTGTCAGTCGACGCGGTTTCCTGAAATTTTGCACCTCGATGGCCGCAGCGCTTGCGTTGCCAGCCGGGTCAGCCGAGGTGATGGCAGAGGCACTGGCGGCGGCAAAACGGCCCACGGTGATCTGGCTCTCGTTTCAGGAGTGTACAGGCTGTACCGAATCCATTACCCGATCACACACCCCCACCATTGAAAACCTGATTTTTGACTATATCTCCCTCGATTATCACCACACCTTGCAGGTAGCTGCGGGTCTCCAGGCAGAAGAGGCGCGTGATCAGGCGATGAAAGCGGCCTATGGGAAGTATCTGTTGATTGTTGATGGAGCGATTCCCATTAAAGATGGAGGAATCTACTCCACCATCGCCGGGCGCACCAATCTCAGTATGCTGGAAGAGGCGGCGGCGGGTGCTGCAGCGCTGATCTCGGTGGGGACCTGTGCGGCCTATGGCGGACTGCCGATGGCTCATCCGAACCCTACTGGAGCAGTGCCGGTGACCGATATTGTGAAAGACAAGCCGGTGATGAATATTCCTGGTTGTCCACCGATTGGACTGGTGATGACCAGTGCCATCGCCCATTTTCTCACCTTTGGACGGCTGCCGGAGATGGATCAGCTGGGTCGTCCCAAGGCATTCTATGGTGACAGCATCCATGACCGTTGCTACCGTCGCCCCTTTTATGATAGAGGGTTATTTGCCAAGGCATTTGATGATGAAGGGGCGCGTAAGGGGTGGTGTCTCTACGAGCTGGGCTGTAAAGGGCCAACCACCCACAACGCCTGTGCCACGATGAAATGGAATGACGGCACCAGCTTTCCGATTGAGTCGGGTCACCCCTGCCTGGGCTGTTCCGAACCCAACTTCTGGGATGCTGGAGGGTTTTATGAGGCGTTATCGGTACCACAGAGCCGAATGGGGGAGACCATACTCAAGGCAGGTGCTGTAGGTGTTGGTGTGGGAGCCGTTGCTGCGGCACTGAATCAGCGTAATAAGGCTGCTACAGTGGCTGCACAGGAGACGATGACGGTTGATGCACTGAAGAAGGAGTCCTGATTATGGAACTCAATGAGCTACTTATCTGGGCTCGAGGGCCGGCATTTAATATCGCGCTGGCAATCTTCGTTTTTGGTATGTTACTACGTCTTTTCGAGATTCTCAGTCTGGGACGTAAAGAGGATCTCTCTGCCGCAAGAGGGAGTGGGGTTGCCGGGGGGCTGCGTACCATTCTGAGCCGTTCACTACCTCGACAGACGCTGTTTTCCAGAGAGCCACTGCGTATCATCAACGGTTATCTGCTCCATATCGGCCTCTTCGTGGTGATCTTCCTCTACCGCCCCCATATTGAGCTGTTTGAGCGGCTGTTTGGGGTCAGTTGGATGGGACTACCGACCGGGGTGGTCGATGCGGTCACCGCAGTGACGATTCTCTCCCTATTTGTCGCACTGCTCATACGGATCTACAACCCGGTATTACGTTTTATATCGACCCCCGGAGACTATCTGATCTGGCTGGTGACCCTGTTACCCTTGGTGAGTGGTTATATGGCCTATAACCATCTGTTGTTGGGCTATACCCTGATGCTGACGCTCCATATTCTTAGTGTTGAGCTGCTGCTTATTGTGGCCCCTTTTACCAAATTGACCCATATGTTTAGTTTTGTGCTGGCACGCTGGTATCAGGGATATCTGGCGGGTCGCCGTGGAGTGGAATCATGAGTAAGCCATCTATCGAAAAGGGGGTGAACTTCATCAAAGGGCAGATTGATGCACCGGTTGCCAGTTTCTTTAGTTCCTGTATTCACTGTGGCCTCTGTGCAGAGGCCTGCCTCTTCTATACCGAAACCGGAGATCCAAAACAGACCCCCATTAACAAGGTAGAGCCCATGCGCCGGGTCTGGGAGCAGGAGTTTACCGTGCTGGGTAAGTTAAAGTCGATGGTAGGGCTTGGTAAGCCAGTCGATGAAAAGGTGTTCAGTGAGTGGGAGACCCTGGTTTATGATGGTTGTTCACTCTGTGGTCGCTGCTCCTTGGTCTGCCCGGTTGGAAATGACATCTCCGGGATGATTCGCAAGATTCGGGAGGGATTTTCTGCAGCGGGCCATGCCCCGGAGGGGCTGATTAGTGCAACCCAGCGCGCGGTTGAGATCGGTAGCCCAATGGGCGTGAAGCTACCCGCAGTGAAGGCACAAATTCGTCATCTACAGGCAGACACCGGACTCTCTGTGCCACTGGATCAGCAGGGTGCCGAGTATATGGTGCTACTCTCCTCGATGGAGATTATGAACTTTCCAGAGTATCTGGAGGCGATTGCCCGCATTATGAAGCAGGCGGGTAAGAGCTGGACGATCTCCTCCACGGCTTTTGAGGCAACCAATAGCGGAATACAGATTGGTGTCTCTGATCTGGCGAAGGTGATTGTGGAACGTGTGGTCGATGCGGCTGAGGCGCTGGGTGTGAAGACCGTGATCAGCCCGGAGTGTGGTCATGCCTATACGGCGATTCGCTGGGATGGCCCCAACCTGATTGGTCGCCCCTATAAGTTTGAGGTCAAACATATTCTGGAGGTTCTGGATGAGCTGACCGTAGCGGGTCTGATTCAGACCGAAGGGATGGAAACGGCTAAACTGACCTACCATGATCCTTGCCAGATTGCTCGTAAAGGCGGTATTGTGGAGGCCCCTCGCAGACTACTTAATCAGGTTGCCAGCAACTTTATTGAAATGAGTGAGCCTGGAGTGATGAACTGGTGCTGTAGCGGGGGGGGAGGAGTGAGTGCCAACGAGCGAGCGGATGAGATTAAATTGACCGCCTTCCGGCGTAAGAAGTCACAACTGGATGAGCTAAAAGTTGAGACACTGGTCACCGCCTGTGCCAATTGCCGCCTGACCCTGGAGGAGGGGCTGGAGGCAAATGGGATGGATATTCCGGTGGTTGGTCTGACGGAGATGGTGGCCGAACATCTGGTTGAGGATGGTACTCAGAAGGAGTCGGCATCATGATCAGTAACGATAGCCAGTTTCGCGAGATTTTGGGAGAGTTGGGTCTGCAAGAGCAGCGTCGTGTTGCGGCTCTTTTTGTCGACAACGTCCTCCCATTAAGTGATGATCAGCGCTTACTCCAAATCGTTACCAGCCTCAAAGAGGGGCTCCCTGAAGAGGCGTTGAGCGCCCCCTTCAAAGAGGCCAAAGCGACCAGTTTGGAGGCTCATACCCGTTGTGGTACAGAAGGAGATTGGGATGAACAAGCGGCCTATTTTGTAGCCCGTGCGACACAGGCCAGTGTGGAACCACAATTGCGCTCTGGCGGGAAAAATCCGGCCTGGAGGGCGGCGATGCAGAGTCGAATGGCGCGTACCTGCCTCGCTTCTGAATCTGATGAAGATTCTCACAATAGTGAAACCACAGCCCAATATATTATATTGAATAACTATTTAAACCGATGAGGAGCTCACCATGAGCGAACGTATTGTTGTAGACCCAATCACAAGAATCGAGGGACATCTTCGTATTGAGGCGCAGATGGATGGCGATAAGATCGGCGCAGCCTACTCCTCCGGGACGATGGTGCGTGGTATTGAAAATATACTCAAGGGGCGTGACCCACGAGATGCCTGGGCCTTCACCCAACGAATCTGCGGGGTATGTACCCTGGTACATGGTATTGCCTCAGTGCGTGCAGTTGAGGATGCCCTGAATTGGGAGATTCCGCCTAACGCGCAACTGATTCGTAATCTGATGATCGGGGCACAATATGTCCATGATCATGTGATGCACTTCTACCATCTTCATGCCCTGGATTGGGTTGATGTGGTCTCCGCCCTGAGTGCCGACCCCAAGGCGACCTCCGCGCTGGCACAATCACTCAGCAGTTGGCCTAAATCCTCCCCAGGCTACTTTGCGGATACCCAGAAGCGGGTAAAGAAATTTGTGGAGAGTGGGCAGCTAGGGATTTTTTCCAACGCCTACTGGGGACACCCCGCCTACAAACTGCCTGCGGAGGCCAACCTGATGGCGGTTGCCCACTATCTGGAGGCACTGGAGTGGCAACGTGATGTAGTGAAAATTCATGCCATTTTGGGTGGCAAGAATCCCCATCCAAACTTCCTGGTCGGAGGAGCACCGGTGGCGATCAGCACCGAAGATACCGGCAATACCGCGCTCAATATGGATGGTCTGATGACCATCAAGAGTGTGATCGAGAAGATGCAGACTTTTGTTGATCAGGTTTATGTGCCGGATACCCTGGCTGTGGCCGGGTTTTATAAAGATTGGTTCGCCAAAGGGGAGGGGGTGGGCAACTTTATGGTGATGGGTGATTTCCCCGCCAAGGGTAATAATGATGTAGATAGCTTCCTGGTGCCTCCGGGTGTGATTATGAATCGGGATCTCTCCACCATCCATGATGTGGATCTCAATGACTCCGATCAGATTCGCGAATTTGTGGCCCACTCCTGGTATGACTACAGTGGTGGTAAAGAGGAGGGGTTACACCCCTATGATGGCGAGACCAACCTCAACTATAGTGGGCCTACTCCACCCTATGAGCACCTTGATGTGGACCAGTCCTACTCTTGGCTTAAATCCCCTCGCTGGAAGGGAAAGGCAATGGAGGTTGGGCCATTGGCGCGCGTACTGGTGATGTATGCCAAGGGGCATGAGCAGACGGTTGAGCTGGCCAACTACGCACTAAAGACCCTCGATGCACCGCTAGAGGCGATGTTCTCCACGCTCGGTCGTACCGCAGCACGTACGCTGGAGACCAAGATATTTGCCGATAATATGATGGATTGGTATACCACGCTGGTTGCCAACATCAAGGCAGGTGATCTATCCACCCACAACCAGAAGTTGTGGGATCCTGCGGACTGGCCAAGTGAGGCACGGGGAGTTGGTTTCACCGAGGCACCACGTGGTGCGCTGGCTCACTGGATTGTGATCAAGGATCAGAAGATCGATAACTACCAGGCGGTGGTTCCCAGTACCTGGAACGCGGGCCCACGGGATGCAGAGGGGCAGGCCGGCCCTTATGAGGCAGCACTAGAGGATCGTCACACCATGCACGATCCAAAACAGCCGCTGGAGATCCTGCGCACGATTCATAGCTTTGACCCCTGTATCGCCTGTGCGGTTCATGTGGTTGATCCCGATGGGGATGAACTGACCCAGATCAAGGTTACCTGATGGTGAGTGTGATCGGTCACTGAAATTGCGAAATTGAAAAATTGAAAGAGGATTGAACCGTGAATAATAAAATGAGAATAGTGTGGTTGGTATTACTTCTGGTCCCATCACTGCTGGTTGAGGCCCATACGGGTGTGGTGGGTGTGGGGGGCTTCCTCTTCGGTGTGATCCACCCATTTACCGGGCCAGATCATCTTTTAATGCTGATACTGGTGGGGATATGGGCCACTCAGCAGAAGAGCAGGGCTTTAGCTATTGCCATTCCGCTTACCTTCATTGTGGTTATGGCACTGAGTGCAACCGCTCTGTTTCTCTTTACGACTACCCCACTGTTTGGGGTGGAGGGAGCAATCCTCTTGTCACTGCTGCTGGGCAGTGGGGTTGTGATGAGTAGAAAAGTGCTGACCACGGCGATTGCACTGCCTATTAGCGCCCTGTTTGCAGCGGTTCATGGGGCGGCTCATGGCCTAGAGGCCGCACTGCTATTCGTGAGCCCTCTGAGCTTCCTGTCAGGCATGACACTCTCGGCATTGGTACTGATCATGGTGGGGGTGGCGGTTGGCCGGATGGTTCAAGGCAGAGGGGTAGCACCACAGCGCTTACGGAAGATTCACTGGGGAGAGTGACGGGAGCGGGACTCTTCATAGCACCCGCTTTTATTGGAGGTATTGTTGATAAAGGAGTGTTGTCATGAAGAAGTTAACTGTTCTTTTCATCAGTGGGATAGCCTTGATGATGGCCTTCTCACTCCCTGTAATCGCCTATGATCAGCTGCTGGCGCAGAGTTATGAGCACTATTTTGCCCCATTCAAAGGCAAGGCAACTGGAAAGGCGATGCAGCAGATGCCTGTGGCTGCATTTGTCAAAGCGGTACGGTCAGGAGCAGCTGTAGAGGTGATTGATATCCGCACACCCGCAGAGTCTGCGCTCATTGGCTTTACCATACCGGGAACGATGATCCTCCCAATGGATCAGATATTCAAGCCAGAGAATCTGGCTCGCATCTCCAGAGATAAAAAAGTGGTGGTCTCCTGTAAGGCAGGGCATCGGGGCATGGCGGTAACTACCGCATTGCGTCACCTGGGCTTCAATAACGTCTATAACCTGAAGGGAGGGACGATGGCATTGATGAAACATCTTAACCCTAAGACCGCGTACGTTGAGTAGCGTCAACGTCAACATGTTGAAAATAGAGCAGCCCCGGCAGCACCAATGTCAGGGGCTGGAAGTTTATGACTGTTCCAGAACCTTTATCTGAAATAGTGTATTTCTCTCCTCCTCCTCAAGACTGTTTTTAATAAACTTGATGGTTCTTTCGAACCTTGGGATGACATTATATTTGAGCGCATTCACCCTTTTCTGTGTTTTACGCTGCTCCTCCAGTAATCGAAACAGGGCGGTTTCAACCTCGGCTAGTTGAGCCATCTTTACTGCCATCTCAGTCAGGCTGAGGCGTGTCTCATCCAGGCTGGCATCGGTACCAAGAAAACCTACCGGCTGTAGAGGAAGTTGCTTGATCGTGATTGAGGGGTATTGCACCCCCATGTTACGACGTGGCAGGATCGATGCCTCTACGCCCAGCGGCATCCCCAGTGAGAGTTGTCTGATGCGAGAACTCCCAATGCGCATTTGGGTAATACTGAGGCAGTCATAGGATCGTTTTAGTGCAGCCTGGGCATCCCTTCTGAGTTGTCGGTACTCCTCCATGTTTTCGTAAACTAGGCGTGTCAACAGCTCACGTTTCCGCTCTAATAGCCGGTACCCCTCATGCAGAAAGTCTACTTTTCTCATCAACTCGAGTAGGGCAGATTTGGTGGGGGGGATATTGAGCCGATCCTCCATTATCCCAGACTACTATCCCAGCTATGGTATTTCTGAATATCCTCTTCGGTTACTCGACTTAGCTCTTCGGGGGGCAGCCGTGAGAGCAGCTCCCAGGAGAGGTCGAGTGTCTCAATGATGCTGCGCTCCTCATCCTCCCCCTGCTGTATAAATTGATTTTCAAACGCATTGGCAAATTTGATAAAACTCTGATCACGCTGTGACAGCTCCTCGCTACCGATAATAGAGGCGAGATTTCGGGCCTCTAATGCCCGTGTGTAGGAGGAGTAGAGTTGGCTGGCAACACGGGGGTGATCGTCACGGGTATAGTCTCTGCCGATACCATCCTTCATCAGGCGCGACAGGGATGGTGGCACATTGACCGGTGGGTAGATGGACATGCTGTTGAGTTCACGACTTAAAACAATCTGCCCCTCGGTGATATACCCCGTCAGATCCGGAATGGGGTGGGTAATATCATCACTGGGCATCGAAAGGATGGGAATCAGGGTGATGGAGCCGTGTCGATTTTGGATGCGTCCGGCACGTTCATAGATTTCAGCCAGGTCTGAATAGAGATATCCCGGGTAGCCTTTGCGTGAGGGGACATCACCTTTCTCGGTAGCCACCTCCCGCAATGCCTCAGCATAGTTGGTCATATCTGTAATGACCACCAGTACATGGTGGTCCAGTTCATAGGCAAGGTACTCTGCTGCGGTTAAGGCTGTTCTGGGCAGTATAAGCCGCTCCATCGGTGGGTCATTGGCGAGATTGGTGAACATCACCACGTTACGCAACACCCCACTGGACTCAAATTCACTCTGAAAAAAATGGGTATCGGAGTGGGATACCCCCATTGCAGCAAACACGATGACAAAATTTGAGGCATCATCCGGCAGCTTTGCCTGCCGTACAATTTGTGCAGCGAGCCGATTATGTGGCAGGCCAGAACCTGAAAAAATAGGGAGCTTTTGACCACGTATCAGAGAGTTCAGTCCATCAATGGTAGAGATCCCTGTCTGGATAAATTCACGGGGGTATGCCCTCGCGGCGGGGTTGACCGGGGCACCATTGACGCTACGCACAACGCTGGAAACAATGGGTGGACGACTGTCTCTGGGCTCACCAATACCATTGAATACCCTTCCCAGCATATCGGGTGATAGGGCGAGCTCAAAGGGGGTATCCAGATACCGTACCCAGGTATTTTCTATATCGAGGTTGTTGGTGGATTCAAAGACCTGAACCAGAACCATTTTCTCTGAGGTTCGTATCACCTGGCCATTGCGGATGGTCCCCTCCTTATCACGAATGGAGACCCGTTCCCCCAGTGCCGCATGGGCACCCCCTTTCAGAAACAGTAGCGAACCTCGTGCAGCGGTGACATGTCGATACTCAAGTTGTTTCATCGCGCTATCTCACTAGTGCTGGCATATTCCGCACGTATCTTGTCGAGTTTTTCCCATAAATTGTTGCCAAACTCCTGCAACTGTTCGCTTTGATCATTTCCAAAAGTTGACTTCATGCGCCGTATTTTACTGTTATCGGGCAGTTGAGTGAGCTGCTCTACCGGTGTTCCAAGGGTAATCAGCTCCTGCCCCATCTCATGAAACCGCAGTATTATCTCGAGCATGGCAAACTGTTTTTCAGGGGCACAGTAGCTATCAATCTCATCCAGCGCACTCTGTTGTAACAGGCCATCCTTAATGAGGTTGGCACTCTCTAATACCCAGCGCTGAGTGGAGGATAACGCCTCTGGGCCAACCAGATTGACGATACGCTCCAACTCATCGGCCTGAGTCAACAGGGAGAGCGCCTGTTTGCGTCGATGGCTCCAGCTGGGGTCAATATGGTCGGCCCACCACTGTTTTGCACGCGACTCATAACCAGAAAAACTCTCTATCCATGAAATGGCCGGGTAGTGTCGCGCATCTGCCAGTGGTTTTGAAAGTGCCCAGAAGGTTCGGATAATCTCTTTGGTATGGCTGGTTACCGGTTCAGAGAAATCACCACCCGGAGGAGATACGGCACCAATCAAGGTCACCGATCCGGTATCACCAGAGAGTGTGTTGATTGAGCCCGCCCGCTCATAAAAGGCGGCCAGTCGGGAGGCAAGATAGGCGGGGTAGCCCTCCTCCACAGGCATCTGTCCCAATCGGCCCGCCACCTCTCTTAATGCCTCTGCCCAGCGGCTGGTTGAGTCGGCCACCATCACCACGTCATACCCCTGATCCCGGAAGTATTCAGCCATAGTGACCCCAACGTAGATACTCGCTTCGCGGGCCACCACCGGCATATTGGAGGTGTTGGCGACTAAAAAAGTGCGCTCCATCAAGGGGTGACCACTATGTGGGTCGGTCAATTGTGGAAATGTCTCCAGGATGTCGACCAACTCGTTGCCACGCTCACCACAGCCCACATATAAAACAATGTCCGCATTGGCCCAGCGTGCAATCTGTTGTTGTACCATGGTTTTTCCCGCCCCGAAAGGGCCAGGTATAGCAGCCTTTCCCCCCTTTAACAGGGGAAAAAAGGTATCCAGAATACGTTGCCCGGTGATCAGAGGCTGCTCCGACTGCGTGCGGGAGTGATAGGGGCGGGGGGTTCGTACGGGCCACTCATGATACATTTTTAGCTCATGCACCCTGCCCTGAGCATCCTTTAGATGAGCCAATACCTCCTCTACAGCGTAATCCCCCTCTGGGGCATGTTTGATAATTTCTCCCTGACTGCCCGGTGGTACCAGAATGCGGTGTTGGATCGTCTCCGTCTCTTGGACGGTGCCAAGAATATCGCCACCGTGCAGATTTTCTCCGCTAACAATATTCGCTGAGGGTACAAAGTGCCAGAGCTGTTCCCTGTCGAGTGCAGCTACCGAGAGCCCCCGGATAACCTGCTCACCACTTAGCTCCATGATTTTTTTTAGTGGGCGTTGAATACCATCAAAAATTTGTCCGAGAAGACCGGGCCCCAGCTCCACAGAGAGTGGTTTTCCCAGCCCCTCTACGTGCTCACCGGGCTGAAGGGAGTCAGTGGATTCATACACCTGTACCAGTGCATTCGCTTCACGCAGGTTAATGACCTCACCCATCAACCCCAATTTGCCAATACGAACCTGTTCACCATTACGGATATTGGGCAGCTGGATGGTCACCAGTGGACCATTGACCTCAATCACCTTACCCATGAAGCAGTGCTCCTGCTCCGTCAACCGTGGCAAACAAGCGCTCAAATATGACCTTCTCCAACACCGGCTTCTCTCGGCTTATCAACCCCTCAAAAGTGTTATCCAACATTACATTACCATCACTGGAGGTCAGCTTGATTCCCCCTGTGCATGGAATGGTAGTGTCTGACAAGGTCACCTTTTTTGAGGTGATTTCGGCAGATAGCTTATCCCACTGGTTGGCATAGCGCTGGTGATCGCTCCGGTTGACATAGGCAATGAGTCTCTGATCATCAATCAACGGAGCCGCCTGGCTGAACTGGGATAAAAATTCAGCGTGATATTTTTTTTCATCTTGTTGCAGGGTCTGCAGATGCTGTTGCACCTGCTCTACTACCGCCTGAACCAGCTCCCAGCGGTTGCGATCCAGCTCGGCCTTTAACTGAATCTCACTGGACTGAATCTTTCTGAGGTACTCCCGTTCTGATAACGCCTTGGCCAGCAACAGCTCTTTCTGCTCCATGAGGTGAATTTTTTCGCGGGCACCCTGCATGATCTTCTGCCTGGAGAGGTTACCCTGCGAGACATGTTCGGTAGCCAGTTTTTCTGCCCGCTTCAGCATGGCTGACTTTAGCGCATTGACGGGATCACTGGCGTTACTCATGCCTCATCTCCAGGGCAGAGGCACCCATCACACGGGTGATCAGGGTATCGATAGTAGCCAATCTATGGTCTGGTTGATGCAGGTGTGGAAGCTCACTGATCAGTATTGAACCACCCTCTTTACGAATCTTATCCAACACCGGGATATTCGCCTGTGCCAGATCCTGTTGCAGGTAAATCAGTGCTCGCTCCTTGCTCTCCAGTACCTCAGTAAGCAGTAGCTCCAGCTCATTTTCACTGATATCCGCATAGGTCTCCATGCCCAGCAGTGAAAAACCATCCATTAAAGGCTCATTACCAATGGCCATGATTCGCATCAGAGGCTCCCTATATCTTGCCTAGCATGAGAATCGTAACCACAAGGCCATAAATAGCAATACCCTCAGCCAACCCTAAATAGATGAGTGTACGGCCGAACATCTCAGGCTTTTCAGCAATAACGGCCAGTGAGGCGGCGCCGACTGAACTGACCGCAATACCCGCCCCGATGGTGGCCAGCCCTGTGGGTAAGCCGATACCAATCAGAGCAAGTCCCAGACCGACACTGACCTCCAGCATCGGCTGTGTAGCCTCTGCTGCAGCTAAAACATCCTCTACACTGAATATCAGTATGGTGCTGATCCCAGCAACAAACAGCATCAGATTAACCCCGATAGTGCCTTTCATATTGCGGATGAATCTGGGTTCTATTTTTTCAGGATAAAACCAGAAATAGAGCCCTGATATGATGAGTAACAGCGTGCTGATGGTGAGTAGGATTACGATCGCTTGCATGGTAGCTCTCCTATAGTGAATGAGTTGGGTAGCGGTTCATCTTACCCTTGAACGACCCCCTAGTGGGTCTCTATTTTTAGTGGGGTAAAGCGCTCTCCTTTACCACTGAAAAAACGTGAAAACCCCTCGTAATATTCCAGACGTAGACACTGGATGGCCACGATGCCACCCTCCAGAACAATAATAAACAGATTTCCGAGTAATAGGGTGATGTTGTAACCGGTGTTGTCCATCATCCCGGCCAGGGTGAAGATGGCAGCAGCCAGGGCAACATGGTTCAGACTAAAAGCGGCAACACGCAGAAAAGAGAGTGTGGAAGAGAGGCGGTTAATCACCTTTTCGATCCCCTCGATAACCGTGATCAGTATCTTTTCTGCCATTCTGCCCTCAAGCGTTTGCCACTGATGGTAGAGAATGACGGACAACGGGAGCAGCAGGCCGACCATCTCGACCAGAGCAAACTGTTGGTTGGCGACATATTGATAAGCGCCATAGATCCCCCCCCAATAGAAAATCAGCCCAGCCACACCATTTCCGCCAAAGTAGGCCTCTGCTCTCTTGTTGAGGGCCAGCAGATTGACGATAGATAGCAGATTGACGATCATCAGAAAGCTGACTCCCCAGGCCAGTGCAATCAATAGCATCTGGGTGGGGGCCTCCATCGGCGACATCCAGAGTGGGTGGATAATATCCTCGTAGCCAAAAACAGAGCCGTATAGAGTGCCAAACAGTATCGATGAGAGCCCGGCAAAACCGGCAAAGGTCTGTAGCCCCACAATTTTTTTTCTGAACAAAATACCGATAAGAATAATAGAGGCACCATGCCCTATATCACCAAACATCATACCGAACATCAGGGTATAGCTGAATGCAAACAGTTTTGTAGGGTCGATCTCGCCGTAGCGGGGCACCCCAAATTGCTCGACCAGCCGCTGGAAAGGGGATAGTAGTCGGGCATGTTTCTGTAGTGACGGTACCCGACTCATCTCATCAATGGAGGGGGGTCTGAAGGTGAGTAGGTAAGGGTTGCATAGTTTTAGCCCCAGCTGCTTGTCGATCTCCTGCTTGCGGCTGGCTGCAACCCACCCCTCCAACAAAACCAACTGCCCCTTGCCGGTGAGGTTTGAGGCCACTGTCGCAAATGGAGAGGCCATGTTTAGAATAGCGATGATCTCGCAGATCTCCTCATGTTGAGATTGGATCAGTTGATGAAGTGCCTCACTGTACTGATCAATTAACCCCTGGTTCTTCTTTAGTTGGTGCTGGATATCCGCTTTGATCTTTTCAGGATGGCTGTGTAGCTCAGGAGGAATGGTCAACTCATAAAAATTGGCCGCCTTTAGAATCTCCTCAGTATCCTGCTGATGCTCTTTTTCCGTGGCAACAAAGATATAGTCATGCTCCTGGCTCTTCTGAAACGGCTCAATAACGGTGTTGGCCAGAGAGAGTGCCCTCTCCAGCTGACTGAGCTCAGCATGAGGAACCGTGCCAACCAGGAATTTGAGGAAAGGGTTGTCGGCTGAGAGCCAGCCCAGATCAAAATCCAGATTTTCAAATTGAGTTAAACTGTTGGATAGCTGTTTATGGTGCTGGATCTTCTCCCGTGCAGCACGGATCTTCTCCTCATAGGAGGAGACCCTTTTCCAGAGTGACTGCGCCCTCTTATCTGCCCGGTCTAGCTCATCCAGTGCAACAGGGGCAGCCCGTCTCTCCACCACAACGCGCCTGTCCAGATAGGGGCTGATCTTTTTTAGGTGTTTATCGAGCCTGCGGTATGCGCTCTGATACGCCTTGCCCGGGAAGTCACCCAGTATCTCATCCTGTTGGCTCTCAATAAGATGAATCACCTCCATCGAGGCCAATAGATCGGAGGCGATGGGTACATCGATATCGAGCATAACCAGTGAGAGGTGCTCTAAAGGTAGTGGCGTACCCAACATTATTTTTTCATCCCAATGGCCTGATGGATCAGCGCTTCATCGAAAGCCAACATCTTTCCCTTGATGATGGATTGTAATAGATGAATCTCGGACTCTCGTAAAAGCACATAGCAAAATACGCGGGTAATCCCCGAGGTTGAGTACTGTAGTAACGTACGGGTGGCTGACAGGGTGTAGTGCTCCATCCGGTTCTCTATCTCGGTCAAACTGTCCGCCTGGCTTAACAGCTGGCTTAAGGGGGCTGGTAGCTGTTCAATCAACTCCTCCACCGTTTCAACTCTGGCCAGCTGCATTAAGTTACCCGCATGCAGTTTCTTTCCTGTTGTTGCCAGCAGGTAGTAGGATTTTGCCGGAGAGAGTCGGTAGGTGAAACGGTAGCGAATCAGCCACAACAGGTTGAGACGGTCCATCATCGTCCCCAATACGGTGGTTAACTGCTGCTGATCACCCAACGGTAAAAAACGAACTCTCTGCATCAGGCCGGAAAAAAAATGGCGGTCAATAGCAGAATCGAGTGCAAACAGGTTCTGTCCCTCCTCCTCAAAGATGGTCCTGGCCTGTTTGACAATATTGGAGTAGGCGGTTTTTTCCAATAGCCGCAACATCTCATAGGGATCATCGGTCTCCAGTAATCGGCTCAGGGGCAGGACAGCAAACTGTCCCAGATCAATCAGCTCCCTGTGAATGGTTGACTCACTCATGCCGGTGAATTTTCCCCGGATCAAAACCTTGAGGTTGGCGAGTTCATACCAGTGAACCGCATAGTTGAGCATATCGCGCTGCAGCCCGGAGAAAGGTCTGAACAGCAGCTGAAAATCAGACAGTGCCTGATCAATTAGCAGTTTCTCAATGTCCTGGCTTGATGCCGAAGAGGCATCGAAGTGGTACCGTGTCTGTAGTGTTTCAAGGTCAGTATCAACCACAGCCTGCCAATGGTTCAGGTCAATTAACTGGCTGGCCAGTATATTGACTCGTGTCAGGAT
>JABHIC010000378.1 GCA_018671205.1 Gammaproteobacteria bacterium | reverse complement strand
TACCGGTCATGGAGAGCATGGAGGTTGCGGCAATGGCAATACCATACAGCCCCGCCAGCTCGTGAGCGCCGTAGATAGAGGCACATACCGCCATCACAGGTGCTGCAGTGGATTTCATCGAAACCCCCAGCCCAGCGATTACATTGGTACCGTCACCCGTCGTTGAGGCCTCAGCAATATTGCGTACAGGACCATACTCGGTAGCGGTATAGTACTCGGTGATGACCACCATGGCCGCAGTGAGGACCAGTCCAATCAGGGCAGCAAGGTAGATATCGAACGAGGCCACCTCGGTACCACTGATGTTCAGGCTCTCCCCAAACATCATATTAGTGACCGGATAGAAGAGTAGTGCAGCAATCGCACCGGCAACCGCGAGTCCCCGATAGAGCGCTCCCATAATCTTGCCACCATCTGCAACCTTGACAAAGTAGGTGCCGACGATAGAGGCGATAATGGAGATCCCTCCCAGTACCAGTGGGTAGAGGATTGCGGCGTCATTGTTCTCCACCATCAGCATACCCAGCAGCATAGTCGCTACCGTGGTCACGGCATAGGTCTCAAACAGGTCAGCAGCCATACCGGCACAGTCCCCTACATTATCTCCTACATTATCGGCGATAACTGCAGGGTTGCGGGGGTCATCCTCAGGGATTCCAGCCTCAACCTTGCCGACGATATCAGCGCCTACATCGGCACCCTTGGTGAAGATACCACCACCGAGACGGGCAAAGATGGAGATCAGCGAGCCACCAAAGGCCAGCCCAACCAGTGCATGCAGGACATCAGCCGTAGCCATACCAGACATACTCAGTATCGTGTAGTAACCGGCAACTCCCAAAATACCCAGACCAACCACCAGCATTCCGGTGATTGCACCGCCACGGAAGGCGACCTGGAAGGCGGCATTGATACCATGGTTCGCCGCCTCAGCAGTTCTTGAGTTGGAGCGAACCGAGATATTCATCCCGATAAAGCCTGCTGCGCCGGAGAAGATTGCACCGATTGCAAAACCAATCGCTGTTGTCCACTCAAGGGCGAAGCCAATGACCAGAAAGAGAGCAATACCTACGTAGCTGATCGCTGTGTATTGGCGGGTCAGGTAGGCTTGCGCTCCCTGTTGTATCGCGGCGGCAATCTCTTGCATCCGCTCATTACCGGAGGATTTGGCATTGATCCATTGAATGGATAGATAACCGTAGGCGATTGCGGCAAAACCTGCAATCAGTGAGAACAAAAGTTCGTTAGGCATCAAGATCTCCTATAAAAGATAATAAAGCAGGACTACATCCCTGTAGCCCCGTGGTGGGTGGATTAAATCTCAAAAATTTCGAGTTTCTTGTCAACGGGTACATTATCCAGAGTCACATATTTGGGCATCCCGTTGTCATCATACTCCGGGTAGGACTCTCCCTTGATGAGAGGGTAAAGATACTCTTTACAGCCATCGGTAATACCAAAGCCATCTTCCGAAATAAACTCCATTGGCATCATTTTCTCGACGTTAGCAACCTCAGAGAGAGGGGCTTTGCCGATCTCCCACTGGTAGGGGTTGCTTGATAGACGTACAACCGTTGGCATGATGGAGTTATCCCCCTCCAGCGCATAGTTGACGGCGGCCTCGCCCAGTGCAAAGGCCTGTTCGACATCAGACTCGGAGGCGAGGTGGCGGGCAGCACGTTGCAGATAGTCAGCAACGGCCCAGTGGAACTTGTAACCGAGGGCATCCTTGATGATGTTGGCAACGACCGGAGCGGCACCTCCCAGTTGGGCGTGACCGAAAGAGTCGCGTGTCCCCTGTTCAGCAAGGAACTTACCATCTGGCCAATGTGCCCCCTCGGAGACGACGATGGAGCAGTAGCCGTGCTCTTTTACCTTCGCATCCACAACGGCGAGGAACTTCTCCTGATTAAACTCAACCTCAGGGAAGAGGGTGACAACAGGAATGCCGTAATCCTCAACCAGGGCACCGGCAGCAGCAATCCAGCCTGCGTGACGACCCATGACCTCAATCACAAAGATCTTGGTCGAGGTGGCGGCCATCGAGCGCACATCATAAGAGGCCTCCAGGGTAGAGACCGCGATATATTTGGCGACAGAGCCGAAGCCGGGACAGTTATCTGTGATTGGCAGATCGTTATCAACAGTCTTGGGTACGTGGATGGCCTGAACCGGGAACCCCATCTTCTCGGAGAGCTGGGAGACCTTATAGCAGGTATCCGCAGAGTCCCCCCCACCGTTGTAGAAGAAATAGCCGATATTATGGGCCTTAAAGACCTCGATCAGCCGCTCATACTCACGTCGGTTGTCTTCCAGACTTTTTAGCTTGAAGCGACAGGAGCCGAAGCCACCCGAAGGGGTTGTCTTGAGTGCTGCGATATTTTCGTCAGACTCTTTAGAGGTGTCAATTAGCTCCTCTGTCAGTGCGCCGATGATACCGTTGCGACCGGCATAAACGGTCCCAATCTTGTCGCCATGTTTACGGGCGGTCTCAATAACGCCGCAGGCGGACGCATTGATGACGGCGGTTACCCCGCCAGATTGTGCATAGAATGCATTTTTCACAGACATTCATTTACTCCTTGCTGTTAAGTGATAGTCATAAATCGAGCGAATTAGTAGCTTAAATTTTCTTTTATCTCTTCTCTCATTGTTCTCATTTTTTGGCCTCATGCTCACTATGAACCTGAAGCATGGCGATGGCACAATCTCCAATGCTGTCATATTTTTCTCTATTCGTACCGTACTGTTGATATCCGCGATAGAAAAATTGACAGCGAAACTCATTCACTCCGGTCTTGGTAATAAAAAACTTGGACTCATCCTCGGGAGACTCCCAATAGATCAGAGGGCAGGTCGCCAATTCCCGGTCATCCGGGTGGAGACGAATCTCGGCATCCCCCAGCTCAACAGGGACAGGGTGCTGGAAGCGCTCTTTCAGCGTCTGCTCAACCGTCGATATATCAGTGGCTGAGAGGTCAGAAATTTCTGATTTTTTTGGCATTGTGCGATGCAGAAAATCGAGCTGAGCGGGATAAAATTATTGACATTTTGCAGTAAACTGAATATATAGTGGTTGAGAATAGTACGTGTGGTTGGTGAGAATGGAGAGGTGGCTGAGATTTATACAGAAAAGTCACCTAAGTAACAAATAAACAACACCAATTGAATTATAAAAAATCAAGATCAGGACAGAGTACAGCTTAGGTATAACTACTGGAAATGACATGATAGCTTTAGAGATAATGTAGAGAAAATGGTACGAATAGCACTACTTGGCCCCAGAGGGTCAGGAAAAGAGGAGTATGCGCAGCGGTTGTCAGAGAAGTATGGAGTCCCTGTGGTCTCCATCGGGACACTGTTGAAAGAGGAGGTCGATAGTGGCTCTACGCTTGGAGCAGACATTCAGAAGGGGCAAAAGGGGAAGCGTCAGGTGCATGATGACCTGGTTTTGCAGGTATTGTTGAGCCGACTTGCGGAAGAGGATGTCGCGGCAGGGTTTGTTCTGGAGGGTGGCCCCAAAAATGATGTACAGGCCAAGGGGATCGATGCATTTCTATTGAGGCAGGGACACGCTTTTGCCGGGGTTGTTCTGCTGAAGTATGACTATGATGAGTTTATGGAGGCGATGACAGGACAGAGAAGTTGTCGTGAGTGTGGTGCCCAGTTCAATATCTACACCAACCCCCCTATTGTCGAAAGAATTTGTGACTACTGTGGGGGACGTCTTCACAGCCGGGTTGATGACCGTGAGGAGAAGATCAGTCGGCGACTTCGGGAATATGAGGCGATTGAGAAGCCTTTGGTGGCCTATTGTCAGGCACGAATTGTGATTGTGGAGGGAAATTTTGAGTCGGATCGTGTCTATAAAGTGGTCCAGAAGGCGGCGGATCGGTTGAAAAATGCAGCACCTAAGACACAACCGAGTTCTATTCAACAGGAGGGGGGAGCAGCGGTGGACAAGAAAAAGAAGGGTACGGCATCCAAGAAGAAAAAGTCCGGAAAGAAGGGGGGCAAGGTAAAAGGTGGCAACAAGGTAAAAAGTGACAAGTTGAAAAGTGACAAGGTAAAAGGGGACAAGAAGAAGGGGGGCAAGAAAAAGGTAGCCGCGACAAAGCAGGAAGCTGCTAATAAGAGAGATACGTCGAAGAAATCGGTTTCCAAGAAGGCAGCCCCGAAGAAGGCGGCTCCTAAGAAAGCAGCCCCGAAGAAGGCGGCTCCCAAGAAGGCGGCTACGAAGAAGGCAGCTCCCAAGAAGGCGGCTACGAAGAAGGCAGCCTCCAAAAAGGTGGCTCCGAAGAAGGTGGCCTTGAAGAGGGTCGCCCCTAAAAAGGCAGCCCCGAAGAAGGTAACTAAAAGGAAAAATAGTTAGGGAGCCACTGATATAAGCCTGCGTGAAGCAGTTGCGCACGGCTTGTTCAGAGGTTCCCCGGTTTTTGGTCTTTTCACTGATGGCTATGCCAGCCCCGTGCGGTGCCTGTTGGCGATCCGCTGAAAAGTACGAAGTTTTAGAGGTACCCTACAATGAATTACTATCTGTTCAAGATGTTTCCCAGCCGCAAGGTAGAGTTGATTGAGTCTCATGAGAAATATCGTGATGCCCGGAGTAGGGCCCGATCATTACGTAAAGCACTGACCGTGTCAGACAACTACCAGGTGAAAATTATCTTTGCAGCCAGTGAACAGGCGGGTGCAAAGCTGCTTACCACCGAACGTGAGGCCGAGCCATGGGGCGATGATTAGTGGTTATTCACTAGGGTCATAGCTTACGCCACAATTTTTTGAGCCGGTCTGCAGAGACCGGTTTTTTTGTCCCTAGCTCCTGGGCAAAAAGTGAGACCCGAAACTCCTCCAGTAGCCAGCGAAACTCGATAAACTCTGCAGAAGAGTGGTCGTTGATCCGCTTCTCCAGTGGATCCCAGAATGGGGCGATCTGCTGTGCCCTCTGACGATCATTTTGTGGATTGTGGCTAAGCTTATCGAGTCGCTTCTCAATGGCCTGAAGATAGCGCGGCAGCTCTTCCAGCCACACTTGTGGGGTCTGTTGTAGAAAATGGGGGTAGACCAGAGACTCCAGGTGAGATTTGATCTTGCTGTAGGTCATCAAGTGCGCTGGTGAGAGACTCCCTTTTAGTTGACGTGAGAGGGTGTGGTAGCGTTTTAGAATCTCCCCAACCAGCTTGCCATTTTTCTGTAGCTGAGCAGCCAGCAGGCGCTCTACCTGCTGGCATCGATGCTGGTACTCCTCCCGCTCTCTGGGTATCTCCGGTTGTTGAAAGAGTAGCTGTTGTACCGTTACCCGAAGCAGCTCCTGGAGCAGTGTCTCACAGCGTCCGATGGAGAGGTAGTGGAGACAGAGCTTCTGCTGGTCAATCTGCTCTTTTACTGTTTTCTGAAGGGTGGTCTGCTGCTCTTGCAGAAACAGTGTGGTAACTCCCCGGATATTCTGTTCATGGGCCTGTTCCGGGGTCTCCAGTAGCTGTAGCGAGAGCGTCTCCCCCCCTTTCCGGGCGCTAGAGACCAACGCGGGGTGGAGTGTGATCACAATTCCGTGTCGCTCCACCTCAACCGATTCGGGCAGTGTGCCAAAGTCCCACTGGGTGATCTGTTGACGCTCTAGCGGGTGGGCCGGAGGGGGGGAGGTCTGCTGCCGGGAGGAGGCGGGGCGTGTTGCGGTCGGGGTAGCAGGAGTGCTCTCCTGTAGCTGTCGCAGGGCTCTCCCGGACTGCTGGATGGTGCCATCGACTGCCAACACCTGAAAGCGCATGGTCAGGTGATCCGGGAGTGTTACTGTCTTCCAGATTCCTTCTGGCAGGGTGACGCCGGTCATCTGGCGTAGGTGGGCCGAGAGTTGTGCCCCCAGAGCGCCGGTCTCCGGCTTCAGTGAGGGGAGTAGTGCATCGGCAAAATCGGGAGCGGGGACAAAATTCCTGCGCCACGACTTGGGTAGAGCGCGCAGCATCGCAACCACCCGCTCGCGCAGCAGCCCCGGAACCAGCCACTCAAAAGTTTCCGCTTGCATCTGCGCTAGCAGCTCGGCGGGCAGGGTCAGGGTAACCCCGTCACTCTCACTCTCCGGCTCAAAATGGTAGGAGAGAGGGAGCTTGGCACGCCCCACGGTAAGGTGATCCGGGAACTGGTTGCCATCCCGCACCTCCTCTGCGCCATGCTGCATCAGGGTCTCTTCGGTCAGATAGAGGATGGAGGGGGTCTCCTGCTCCGCCTGTTTGCGCCATTTTTCAAAAGTGGGGCCACTGTAGACCCCCTCTGGAATCAGCTGGTCATAGAAGTCGTAGAGGGTCTCATCATCCGCCAGAATATCGCGGCGGCGAGACTTCGCCTCCAGCGACTCAACCGCCTCAATCTGTTTGCGATTCCTGTTGAGAAAGTTACCCTGTGTATTCAGTTCCCCCTCGACCAGTGCAAAACGGATAAAGATCTTGCGCGACTCCAGCGGATCAATCGGCCCAAAGTTGGTCCTGCGTCGTGCCACAATCGCCAGCCCATAGAGGGTAACGGTCTCGAATGCGGCCACCTGTCCCCGCCTCTTCTCCCAGTGAGGCTCGGCATAACTCCGTTTTAACAGATGTTTACCGATGCGTTCCAGCCACTGTGGATCAATGCGGGCGACGGTGCGGGCGTAGAGTTGAGAGGTCTCTACCTTCTCTGCGGCCACAATCCACTTGGGGTTGCTCCTGAACTGCCCCGACCCTGGCCAGATCTTCATCTGTACCCCCCGGGCGGCGTTGTAGAGATGTTTTTCGCTGCTGACTGTGGCGATATGGCTCAATAGCCCTGCCAGTAGTGCTCGATGGATCATCCCATAGTCGGCGGGTTGGTTGTTGATTTTCAGCCTCATCTCTCTGGTTAACTGGGTGAGCTGAGTATGGACCTCTCGCCACTCCCGCATCCGCATCCAGGAGAGGAAATTGGTTTTACAGAGCTTACGCAGTTGGCTGTTGCTGAGCTTCTGTTTCTGCTCCTGGTAGAAGTTCCAGAGATTGAGAAAAAAGAGGAAATCGGACTGCTCATTCACAAAGGGCTCATGTTTCTGGTCTGCCGCCTGCTGTGCATCCAGCGGACGCTCTCGTGGGTCCTGAATGGTGAGGGCGGCAGCAATAATCAGCATCTCTTGCAGGCAACTCTCTCGTTCTGCCGCCAACAGCATCCGCGCAATCTGCGGATCAACCGGGAAGCGAGCCACCTGCTTGCCTAGAGGGGTGATGGTATGGTTTTTGCGAACGGCACCCAGCTCATGCAGGGTACGAAAACCATCCCGAATCAGGCGCAGATCAGGGGGGTCGATGAAGGGGAATTGGTCAGGTTGGCCCAGCTTCAGTGCAGCCATCTGCAGAATCACCGGAGCGAGGTGGGTACGCAAAATTTCCGGGTCGGTGAAGGGGGAACGGCTGATAAAATCCTCCTCACTATAGAGACGGATGCAGATACCATCACTGACCCGACCACAGCGCCCCTTGCGCTGGTCTGCTGCCGCCTGCGAGATCTTCTCGATGGGTAGCCGCTGAATTCCGGTGCGGTGGCTATAGCGGCTGATACGGGCGGTGCCGGTATCGATGACATAGCGGATACCCGGTACCGTGAGTGAGGTCTCGGCCACATTGGTGGAGAGGATAATATGTCGCCCGGAGTGGTTGGCAAAGATACGGTTCTGCTCCTTGGCCGAGAGGCGGGAGAAGAGCGGTAGCAGTTCGGTCTGTGGCAGCTTTGCCTTGGTCAGAAACTCGCCCACCTCGCGGATCTCACGTTCGCCACTGAGGAAGAGCAGAATATCCCCCGCCCCCTCACGCCCCAGCTCATGCACCGCCTCCAGAATGGATTGGTGGAGCTGCTGGGTACGATCCTGGCGCTGGTTACGTTGTTCCCCACCCTCTACCACCTCAAGTGGTCGGTAGCGCAGCTCAACCGGATAGGTGCGACCAGAGACCTCCAGAATGGGGGCATCGTTGAAATGGCGGGAGAAACGTTCCGGATCAATGGTTGCCGAGGTGATGATCAGCTTCAGGTCAGGGCGTTTGGGGAGAATTTGTCTCAGGTAACCGAGCAGAAAATCGATGTTGAGGCTACGCTCATGAGCCTCATCAATGATGATGGTATCGTACTGTCTCAATAGGGGGTCAGATTGTGTCTCAGCAAGCAGAATACCATCCGTCATCAGCTTGATACGGCTGCTCTTTTGGCTCTGATCATTAAAGCGAATCTTGAACCCTACCAGCCCACCCAGGGTGCTCTTCAGCTCCTCTGCAATGCGGGTCGCTACCGCACGGGCAGCGATTCGGCGTGGTTGGGTGTGGCCAATTCTCAACTTCTCGCCCCGTCCGATAGAGAGGCAGATTTTGGGTAACTGTGTGGTCTTGCCAGAGCCAGTCTCACCGCAGAGGATGGTGACCTGATTCTCCTGGATGCTCTTCGCAATCTCCTTCCGGCGCTGATTGATCGGCAGCAGAGGGTCAAATTCAATGCTCTGTAACATCACCTAATGGTTGTAGCGGAAGAATTTAGATATTGCAGCTATGGGACACCACTTCACCCCAGGTAATGTTCGACGAGCGGCAGGCAGGGCAGAGCGGTGTATTATCGATGAATGAGCCACCGCAGTCACACAGAGGCAGTTGCCGGATCGACTCAGCGGAGGCAGCGTCAGCGGCCTGCTGATAGTCAGCAAAGTTCTCCGCTTTTTCCATGATTTTGGCTCTCTCTTCATCGGATAAAACCCCGATGAAATGTTGGGTTCCACAGTGATTACAGGCAACATATCCCCCCTCTGCAAACAGGAAAGAGTTATTGCAGTCATCGCAGCTCATCTGGTACTCAGTGGACATATTTCGATTTTACAGTAAAAAGCGGGTGATTTTCTATCGAATTGATATGGCTATTATTGTCAGCTGCACGGTCATGGCATAATGCTGCGCCCCATCTGGCAGAAATAGTGATTCATGCTACATTGCAGTGATTTAGAGGATAGAATAGTGAATATGATGAAATTAGAGCGAAACAGAATAGCGGCACTCTTTATATTGTTTGTGCCAGTAGCGGCAACTGCTGCGTCCGTATCAACAGAGGTAGAGACGCTGAGTTGTGAAATGACCTCACAGAGAGATCAGGAGACGGTCTATTTTACTCTTGAGCTGGATGAGGAGAGAGCTGCTGTGGTGCATGTTTTGGAAAATGGGACAACCCACCATGTGGATGGTCTCTACGGGGGGAATAACCTGCTCTGGAAATGGACCGCAGAGATCCTCCCAGGGGCCTCGATCAGCAACCACTATGAGCTTGACCGCTCTACGCTTTCACTGAGGTCTACATTAACCGCAGAGATGGATGAGGATGATCGTGAGGAGGCAACGGCTACCGAGTACCTGGGGAGATGTCTTGCTCGATAGAGGAAGCCAGAACTGGAGTGTTTCCCCACTATAGGGAGAGACGATGATCGTTCTAGGGATTGAGAGCTCATGTGATGAGACCGGTATCGCCCTCTATGAGACCGGCGTTGGCCTGCGGGGCCACACCCTCTATAGTCAGGCAGAGATGCACGCACAGTATGGGGGGGTAGTGCCGGAGCTGGCCTCGCGAGACCATATCCAGCGGGTGATTCCGCTGATTGATCAGCTGCTCGAAGAGACAGGAGTCCCGGCTAAAACGGTGTCCGGGGTCGCCTATACCGCAGGTCCTGGCCTGATGGGCGCGTTGATGGTGGGGGCCTGCGTGGGGCGCAGCCTTGCCTATGCGTGGCAGATTCCCGCTGTTGCCGTCCACCATATGGAGGGGCATCTTTTGGCCCCGCTGCTGGAGAAGGAGGTACCTGAATTCCCTTTTGTGGCTCTGCTGGTCTCTGGCGGGCATACGCTTTTGGTGCGGGTGGATGGTGTAGGAGAGTATGAGGCGCTGGGCGAATCAATTGATGATGCGGCGGGTGAGGCTTTCGACAAGACCGCAAAACTGTTAGGGCTGGGATATCCGGGGGGCCCGGCACTCTCAAAACTGGCGAAAGAGGGGCGCCCGGATCGATTCAGATTCCCCCGGCCTATGGTAGACCGGCCTGGCCTGGCCTGGACTTCAGTTTTAGTGGTCTCAAAACGTTTGCCCGTAATACACTGGAGAAAAACAGGGATGACCCCACCATCGCAGCGGATGTCTCGCGCGCTTTTGAGGAGGCGGTGAGTGATACCCTGGCGATTAAATGTCGGCGTGCGCTGCGTCAGTGTGGACTGGATCGACTGGTAGTGGCGGGGGGGGTCAGTGCCAATGAGCCGATCCGCCATAACCTGAGAAAAGTTGCGGAAAAAGAGGGGGGGAGGGCCTACTTTCCCCGTACTGAATTTTGTACCGATAACGGGGCGATGATCGCCTTTGCCGGGGCTTTGCGGTTGGAGGCGGGGGAGCGGAGTGGAATGGCGATCGAGACACGGGCGCGTTGGCCTTTGTCAGAACTCCCCGCTATTCAGTAGCCTCTTCCCTCTACCAAGTAAGGTGTCCCTAAAAGAGAATTAAGGTTTTACTTAGGTATACCGTTAATAAAAGTGGGTCTGTCTGAAATAGCGACAGGTAGTTCCGTTACTATTGATGATTGAGAGTGAAAGAGTCAATGAAAAAGAGGCGGCTGGCCATTATCCCGGCACGGGGGGGGAGTAAGCGGATTCCCAGAAAGAACATCAAACCCTTTCTCGGGAAGCCCATCATCCTGCATGTGTTGGAGAAAATCTCGGGTGGAGAGCTGTTTGATCAGCTGCATGTCTCCACGGAGGATCGCGAGATTCTGGAGATTGTGAGTGCGGCAGGGTTTTCTCCTCCTTTCTCGCGGGATCCCCTGTTGGCCGGTGATCACACACCACTCAGTCAGGTGCTACGCTCGGTGGTACAGCGCTACCGTGAACAGGGGGAGCGGTTTGACACCATTGTGCTGATTTTCGCGACGGCGGTGTTACTAGAGCCTGAGACGCTGAGCCGTGCGCTGCTCCAGTTTGAGTCGATGGACGGTTCCGCAGAGATGATCTCGGTGGCAAAATATCCGGTACCCATTGAGTGGGCGATGCGGATGGAGCCCTCCGGTGAGATGACCCCTGTGCAGAGAGAAAAGTTGTCGGTTCGTTCGCAGGATCTGCACGAGGCCTGGTATGAGACCGCAGAGTTCGTGCTCTATGACGAGGAGTCTCTGTTTGCAGAGCATGATACTCCGCCCAGAATCGGCTTTCCTGTCTCCCACCTGTCCATCGATATCGACACAATGGAGGACTGGGCAATGGCCGAGAGGATTGCACGTGTCGCCGGATAGCACGCCACCATTAACCCTGATTCTACCCACCTATAATGCTGGAGAGCAGCTGCGGGGGGCGGTTGACTCCTTTGTTGAACTCCAGCAACAGGCCCATTTCGAGTGCCGCCTGATGGTTGTGGATGATGGCTCAAGCGCTGAGCACATTCGCGCAATGGAGGCTATTGTCCGTACTGTGCCAGAGATTGTTGTACTGAAAAATAGAGAAAATTCCGGCCCAGGTATCGCACGCAACCGTGCGCTGGATCGTATCCACTCCGGCTATATCGGCTTTATCGATTCGGATGACCGTCTGATTGCGGAGCACTATGTCAGCGCCTTTCTGCGTGGAGTGGAGTCGGAGGCCGAGTGGATTACCTACAACAGCAATCTCATCTCTGCAGGAGATGTGGCACAAAGATATGACTTCCAGCGCCTCACCAGCGATGCGCATGAGCGGATTCGAGGGTGTGTGAAGGGGGAGTATGATGGCTCCGTGATCTTCTCGATCTACTCTGCTGAGCTGATACAGCGGCATCAATTACGTTTTCCAACCGGGTTATATGAGGATATCCCGTTTGCCTACGCGGCAATGCTATTGGCAGAGAGACGCTCCATCTACCCCCATCCCGCCTATCAGAAGATGAACCGTACCGGCTCAATCGTCAATACCATCTCCGAGCGCCATATCGATGGACTGCTGAGTGGCTGTGTGGCGGTCAGGGAGCTGGTTGTGGATCATGGCTGGAGCGGGTATGAGGCGTTCGAGGAGGATTTTAGTTATGGGGTCAATGGGTATATTGAGACCCTGATCGCCTCTGTGGTACGCGCCCCGTCAGCAATCGAGAGGAAGATAGCGCTGCTGGACTATCTGGCGACCCGGGTTCGGCACCATCCACTTCTCTCCCGGCTGAAGAGGCGGCGGGTGACGCGCAAAGACAGGGTGGTCTGCTTCTTTCTTGACCACTGGTCAACCCCCGGCTGGATGGGGCAGGCAGGTTTTATCGATAGCCTGAAAAATGGTGATGACGATTTTATCGGGGGCTGATGATGAAACATACCACCAAGAGCTGTATCCATCTTCAGCGCTCCATCTATCTGGCACCGGATGAGGTTCGTGCCTGTTGCCAACGCTTCTTTGTGGATGGCGTAATGAAGGGGGATGTGGTTCTGATTAAGCTCGATGGCCCCGGAAAGATTAGCTATGAAGAGGTTTTGAGCAAGAAGCAGACGCTCCTTTCACGAATTAACAGCGACAGGGGCGATGATACCCCCTGCTCCGGCTGCCCCCATCTTGTGACACAGGAGTGGCCCCCCCTTGAGGAGGAGAGCCTGGGTACACTCTCCATTGAGAACCACTCCCTCTGCAATATGAAGTGTAGTTACTGCTCCGAGCGCTACTATGGCGGGGTCGAGCCACAGTATGAGCTGACCGCTCTGTTGGATGGCGTTGAGCGGGTAGGGGATGATCTGCACATTGCCTGGGGGGGTGGGGAGCCCACGGCAAGAAAGGATTTTGATCGACTATTCCGTGGCATCAATAGAAAATTTTCGCCCAACAGCCAAATTATTTTCACCAACGCATTGAAGTACTCCCCGGTGATTCAACAGGCGTTGGATCGGGGAGAGGCCGCGATCACCACCAGTATCGATGCCGGAACCGAGTCTACCTTCCAGAAGGTGCGCGGCTCAAAGGGGATGGATAAGGTGCTGAGGCACCTCCAAAAATATGCGAGCAAGCGACCCGACCGGGTGACGATCAAATATATCTTTACCGCTGAAAATTATTCGCTTGATGAGGTTGAGCCATTTGTAGAGAATCTGCAGGCGCATGAGCTGTTAGCCTGTAACTTTCTGATCAGTGCCGATTTTACCTCTGAAACCGTGGATCAGCAGGTGGTCCTGTCGGTTATTCAGCTATTTTTTCTGCTCTACCAAAAAAAGAGCTATTTCGTCAGCTTTGATGACCATGTCTACTATCGGGTAAGGGAGATTGGTGCTGAAATTGCATTGCTTTTCGAACAAAACGGGTTGAGTCGTGAGCAGATCGCCCTTTATGAGAATGCCAGAGATCAGTTGAGTCGGGCGCAGCAGGGTCATATTGTGTTGTGGGGTACCGGAGAGTTCTCCACCTATCTGTTGCGTTCATCAAAGGCCATTCAGAGGCAAAAGATAACCCTCTCCCACGTTGTGGATGGTGCACCAGAGAAGTGGGGTACAGCGTTTATGGGGTATCGGGTGGAGAGCCCGGAGGCTATTGATTATGAATCAGATTACGTGGTTGTGGCCTCATCGAACTACTATGGTGAGATTGTTCATCGACTGCTTTCCGAAGGGCTATCGATTGAGCGGATCATCCCTAATTTTATCCTCTAGAGGAGGTCATCATTATGTCTGCAGGTAAACTAACCAACCAGGTTGCGGTCATCACCGGAGCCTCACGGGGAATCGGTCGTGAAATTGCCCTCACCTTTGCGCGTGAAGGGGCCTCTCTGGTGCTGATCAGCCTGAAGGCCCAGACGGCACTCGCTGCGGTTCGGCAAGAGGCCGAAGAGCTGGGAGCAGCGGTGATCACCCTGTTGGGGGATGTCTCGGATGTGGCGTTCTGTGAATCCACCTATAATAGTGCGACCGAGGCCTTTGGGACGGTTGATATTCTGGTCAATTGTGCCGGTACCATTACCCGTGCCCCCTTTGAGGAGGTATCGTTCGAGGAGTGGCATCGGGTGATTGATGTGAATCTTCATGGCGCTTTTTATATGTGTCGGCAGTTTCTGCCGGACATGCGCAGACGTAACCGTGGTAAGGTGATTAATATGACCTCGCAGATGGCACATATGCCACACCCCAGTGCCTCGCCCAGTTATGAGGTGTCAAAGGCGGGGTTGACGGCGCTGACCCGGCATTTGGCGAACCAGTATGCACCGTATAATATTACAATTAATGCAATTGCTCCGGGTTCCATCGATACCGATATGCCCAAAAGTATGTCGGAGGAGGCGCGTGAAAGACTCCGCAATGGTGTACCGATGCGGCGTCTGGGGGAGCCGGAAGAGGTGGGGGAGTGTGCGCTCTTTCTGGCCTCTGATATGTCAAACTATGTGACCGGAACCACCCTCCATGTGAATGGTGGCTCAATGATGAAATGAGTGGCAGGGGTCACTCACCCAAATAATAGTCAAAAATCGTTAATTTAAGTGGTTCAAGGAGTCGTGTCGTGTGTTCTGATGCAGAAGTGGTGGTAAAAATAACCGAGATGTTGTCACGCTATTCGGGAGAGGTCGTAGAGGATGTCTGTGGAGAGCAGAACTTTGTGACCAGTGGTTGGCTGGACTCGTTTGCACTGTTGAGTTTTATTACCGATGTAGAGGAGCGATTCGATATTCAGTTTACGGCGGATGAGCTCTCCAATAGTCAGATCCAGACCGTGGCCGGATTGTGCGAGCTGGTAACAAGTAAACGGGCTGGTTCGGCAGGCTAATGGGAAAGCTCTACGCAGCGCTCAAAAAGCATGCCGAGCTTACCCCGGACAAGTGGGCGATCATTGATGATCTGGGAGAGGGGATCACCTACCTCCAACTACTCTCAAAGGTAGAGGCCAGGGTTCGGCAGCTATTGCAACATCTACAGCCGGGGCAGAAGAGCCGGGTGGCGTTATCTCTGCACGAGGGGGTGGAGATCCCGGTCACCATCTTTGCACTGAATCGGTTGGGGGTGGTGGTGGTGCCGCTCAATCCCGCGCTTCAGACCGAGCAGATGGTCTCTCTGTTACACGCCGTGGAGGTTGACAAGGTGATCATTGAACCCGCCATGAGAGCAAGGTTTGATGGTCTGGATGAGACCCTTCAGCTTATTTCCCTAGAGCCGACAGCGCCGGTAGACGAGCCACCCGAGGTGACTGCGGATTCCTCAGCGCCTGATATTGCAGAGGCGGGGTATGAACAGTTTCTGATTACCCTCTCATCCGGCTCCACCGGGGCACCCAAGCCGATCATCTTTTCTGAACAGAATAAACTGGATCGATCCCGGCAGGCCGAGAAGATGTATGGGGTGAATAGTCAGGATGTGATTCTCTGTGCCTCGCCATTCTTCCACTCTCTGGGGCAGCGACTCACCTTCCTGCCCCTATTGGTAGGGGCGACTCTGGTGCAGCTGACCCGCTTTACCCCACAACGCTGGGCGACGGTGGTGGAGAGAGAGCGGGTCACCTTTACTATTCCTGTCTCCTCTCATCTACATGAACTGGTGGGGATGTTGCTTGAAGAGCCGGCCCGTTTTCGCTCTCTGCGTGGTTTAGTCAGCTCATCCGCAGCGATTGCGAATGATGTGAAACAGCGGCTATTTGACTCCCTCACGGCGGATTTTCATGAGATGTATGGTGCCTCTGAGGTGGCGACAGCCACCGATCTGACCCGGAAACAGGCACTGGAGCGGCCGGGGTCAGTCGGCCTGCCCTGCCCTGGGGTCGAGATTAAAATCGTCGATGAGGCGCAGCGTGAATGCCCCCCCAATGAGATCGGTGAGATCATTGTACGCTCGCCATTGGCCTCACCCGGCTACTATCACCTGCCCGAAGTGACCCGGCAGGCCTTTGTTGATGGGTTCTTCTATACCGGAGATCTGGGGTATCTGGATGAGGCGGGTTATCTCTATTTTGTGAACCGGAAAAAAGAGATCATCATTGCAGGGGGGATGAACATCTACCCTTCTGATATTGAACAGGTACTGGATAGCCATCCAGCTGTCACGGCTACAGCCGTGGTCGGTATTCATGATCGCTACCTGGGGGAGGTTCCGGTAGCCGTGGTGGTGGTTGAGGGGGAAGACACTACCATAGAGCGAGAGCTGCGCGGTATGGTGCACTCAAAGTTGGCCCCCTACCAGCAGCCGATGCGTTATTTTTTGAGATCGGCCCTACCCAAAACTGCATCAGGAAAGGTGGATAAAATCGCACTGCAAGATGAGCTTAATGGGTTAGGGCTTGAGTTGAGTTTGAAGCTAAGAGCGCTTCAGGGAGCCCTTTAGGGGGGAAGATGATGGAAAAGGTAATTGTAATTCGAACCCATGCCTCATCCACTGTCGGGATCGGCCATCTGGCGCGAGTCTCCCGGCTGGCCGAAGGGTTGAGCCAGCGCGGAGTGCAGAGCCTCTTCGTGGTGGATGTTGAGTCACCACTGATCAGCAACTACCTGGGCAGCTTCAAGACCATCGGCCTCTACCCGGATGGCGAGGCGTTCCAGAGTGAGGCAGAGGATGCCGCCCGTTTTCTTGCGGCCGTAGAGGCGTATCCGGTCAGCGCAATCATTGTCGATGATTACCGTTTTGCGGCCCAATGGGAGGCGGCAGTGAGTACCGTTGCTCCGCTCTGTGTACTGGATGACAGGGATCAGGTGGATCACCAGTGTGAGCTGCTGATCGATGCCAAGTGGAGTGGTGAGCAGACCGCAGAGCGTTATGTCGGAAAAGTTCCCCCCCACTGCCAGCGACTGCTAGGGCCCGACTATCTATTGATTGACGAGCGTTATGCAGCGCCGAACCGTGCAGAGGAGAGCAGAGAGGCGGTCAGCGAGGCAGAGACGGTAACCATTCTGGTCAGTCTGGGGGGCGGGGGAGATATGGCACTCCTGGCCCATCTGCTACGCCTGCTTTTGCAACAGGCCGCCGACCAGCCCGCTCTGCTGATTCGACCCGTGGTGGGCCCTTTTGCGATCAACCCGGAGGAGATTATCCAGCTCGGAGAGAGCGAGCCACGGGTCCAACCTATCACCCATGCCGACAGCCTGTATGATTACCTGGAATCTGCCGACCTCTATATTGGTGCAGCGGGCGGCACCCTGTTTGAGGCCCTGGCGTTACAGATTCCATCACTCACCTTCTCTCTGAGTGACAACCAGAATAACCGCATGAGTGATCTGGAGGATTTTGGCCACTACTTTCATCTGCATAATCTGCAGGAGGAGGATTTTGAAGAGTTCTTAGAGCTGGCGTGGTTAATGGCGACGAGAATAGAGCGGTTACGGAATCTTTACCATCAGCCGAGACGGATTGATATGGATGGGAAGGGGGTAGAACGAGCCGTGGCGGCCCTGATTGGGGTGATTGAAGGGGAGGCCGATAAGCGTGAGGAGGTAGAGGTGCTGTCACCGAGACCGCGTACCCCCATCCCGGGGTATCGACTTTTCCGGATTGATGACCGGCATGTAAACCGCTATCTGGATGCCAGAAACCTGGTGACCAATCTACAGAAAATGACGGTACAAGACAAGGTTGAGCCCCTTGATCACTACATTTGGTGGCTGCGGGATAACCACCGGGACTCTTACCTGCTGGAGAGGGATGGGGAGCCACTGCTCTATATATGGCACCTGAAATTTTTAGAGAACCGGATTGAGGTATTGATTGGTGGATGGTTTATCTACTCAGTCTCCTGCAATGCGTTGGATGTACTCTATGCACTGAATCAGGAGCTGTTAATCACCGATAAAGAGTGTCCGGGCGTGCCCTGGGTTGCGGTAATTAAAAACAGCAACCGTTTTGTGCAGAAACTCAATGCCCGTTTCGACTTTACCCGAATTGATGCCTCACATCCACTTGCACCCATTACGGAAACCTGTTTTCCCCTGGCAGGCTGGAATGAATTTGGATACTACATCAGGGGGGAGATTGCAGCAGAGGAGGAGTAGCACTCAGTGCAGCCAAAATAGTCTCAATCATGGTTGTGATATTTCCACTGTTGTTGATCGCTATGGCCTGATCTGGCACCTCCAGCGCTTGAAGCTGGCTATCGATGAGCTGGGGAGGCATAAAGTGGTTCTGCTGGCGGTTACGAACTCTCTCTTCCAGTATTGAGCGCTCGGCGTATAACCAGACCACTCTACAGTCGGGGCAGTGACGCATAAGCAGTGCCCGATGAGTCGATTTGAGTGCGGAGCAGGCCAACACCTTGCCACAGGGGTTCTCTTCTTCCGGCTGTAGCAGGTCTGATAAGCGGATCAGCCAGGGATATCGTTGTGTATCACTCAAGGGGGTGCCTGCGGCCATGGAGGCAATATTTTCGGCAGAGTGGTAATCATCCGCATCGATGAAGCGGTACTGTAACCGCTCTGCCAAAATCCGGCCCAGCGTGGTTTTACCGGCGCCACTCACCCCCATAATGATGATATTGGACAGGCTCACTCCCACTTGAAGTGGTACTCCCCCGCCATATCTTTGCGGCTGAATCCATGCGCCCCAAAGCGATCCCTCATTCCCTGGATCAGATCAGCACCCAGCCGCTTACTGTGCCAGCTATCGAAATAGGAGAGTGCAGAGGAGAGAACCGGGGTGGGGAGCCGATGGTGCATGGCGGTATGGATCGACTGCTGCCACAGCTCGATGGTCTGCTGAACAGGCTGGTTGAAGGTGTTGAATAGCAGCAGATTCTCTTTTCCGGGTTTTTTGAGATATGCCTGGTTGATCTCCTCCATCAAGGCTCCACGGATAATACAGCCATTGCTCCAGCCACGAGCCAGTGCCGCCATGTCGATATTCCAGCACTCATCAAGGCTGGCGTGGTGGATGATAGAGAAGCCCTGTGCGTAGATGGAGAGCCGGGCACTCGAAAACGCGGCTTTGCTGTTGTGGAGTAATGACTCAATAGGGAGGGTAGGGGGCTGCTGAGGCGATTCACTGAGGAATTCATTGAAGGATTCACGTAGCCTGCTGTGGCTGCTGAGTTGGCGGGCAAAAACAGCCTCCGCAATGGAGGGGGCGGGGGCCCCATATTGAAGGGCCGCCTCTACCGCCCACTGCCCCGTCCCCTTCTGTCGGGCACGATCCACAATTTGATCGATGAGTGGCCCGTTGGTGACAGGGTCATTGGCCTCAAGAACCGCTACTGCAGACGCTAACAGGTAGGAGGAGAGCGCTCCCCGGTTCCACTCCGAGAAAACAGCCGCGACATCGACCGGAGCCAGCCCTCCCGCATGGTGAAGCAGCTGCCAGATCTCACTGATCAGCTGCATCTCCGCATACTCGATACCATTGTGAACCATCTTTACAAAATGGCCGGAGGAGGAGGGGCCCACCGCATTGAGACAACACTCCCCTGAGCCAAGGGTGGCGGCAACCGGGGTTAAAAGAGGGGTCACTGTGGTGATGGCCTCTGGATCACCCCCCAGCATCAGTGCCGCACCGGAGCGGGCACCCGCTTCTCCTCCAGAGACGCCCATCCCAATCATCGCGATCCCCTGCTCCGCAGCGAGCCGCTGGAACTTTGCGGTTTTGTGGTAGTGCGAGTTGCCCGCATCGATCAGGATATCTCCGGGAGCCATTCTGGATAGAATATCCAATAGGTAGGGTTGATCAAAGATAGTATCCGGGATGAGCAGGATGACCACCCTGGGGGCGGGTAGAGAGGAGAGCAGTTGGCTGAGTGAGGAGTAAACGGTTCCGGCATCACTCTGGGTGAATTGTGCTCTCATCTCTGCAGAGGGGTCATAACCGGCAACGGCTATGTCGTGGTCACGAAAGTTCAGGGATAGATTTCTTCCCATCGTGCCGAGGCCAACAATGGCAACTGTCTGGAGGGTCATGGGTGGGGTTATCCTCGAAAGGGGTGGGAGGGGAGGCCGGGGGTATCACACGCCAGCGCGAGGATCGCTCCCGATAGTGGTGCCTCGATGAGTTGCTGGCTGCTCAGCTCCACGCTGGCAGTGGTGATAAATAGCGTTGTGAGCCCCTCTCCCCCAAAGGCGAGCGAGGTGGGGCGGGGCACCGGAAGGGGTATCACCCGGTCAATCTCTCCATCGGGCCGGTAGCGGGTGATTCGTCCCCCATCCCAGTGGGCACTCCAGACAAAATCCTCGGCATCGACACAGAGGCCATCGGGGTAGCCGGCATCCTCCGCGATGGTGGCAAAGATCCTTCTGTTTTCAATTGCCCCTGTGGTGAGGTCGAAATCCCAGGTATAGATGGTGCGGTTTTCACTGTCGGTAAAGTAGAACCGGGTATTGTCTCGATTCCAGCCAAAACCGTTGCCGACAATATACCCCTCATCATGCTGTTTAATCTGCTGTAACGGGTTAATGCTCCAGATGGCTCCAGTGGGTAAGCGGCATGCGTCATCCATCGTTGCGGCCCAGAATCGACCGAGTGCATCACATTTACCATCATTAAAGCGGTTCCCCTCCGGCTCATCAGGGAGGGTTCCAACTGTCTTCACCTCGAACGGAGAGAGTTGAATGGAGATAAAGCGCTTTTTCTGTGCGCCAATCAGCCCACCGCTGTGGCGCAGTGCAATGGCGCCGGTCTGATCGTCCAGTGGCCAGGATTGTGGCTCATGGTGTGGGGACCATGCGTGCAGTTGACGCCCCTTGATATCCACAAAAAAGAGGGTTTCTGTGGCAGGATCCCAGAGCGGAGACTCTGCGAGCAGGCAGTGGGGGTGGAAAACCGTGTGGATGGTATTCATGTTAGGAAGAGGTAGTTGAGAGGGGGTGGCAAAAAGTGGCTAAAAACAGGAGGCACAGATTGTGCTTATTTATCACTTCATAATTGTAACTATTCAGGGGTCATTTCCATAAACTCAGGCCACCGTCCCTCGTAGAGCAGTCTCAAAGCCTCAGAAGAGGATACTCCATTCTTCTGACAGGTGGAGAGATAGCTGCG
>JABHIC010000377.1 GCA_018671205.1 Gammaproteobacteria bacterium | reverse complement strand
TCTGCCCCCGCTCTGCGCGGTGCATTCGGTTAAAGCGGAAATCGGCCAGTGTATTCAGCCCCTCATCCCCCACCAGGTAGACGCTGCCCCCATCGCCTCCATCTCCACCATCGGGCCCCCCTTTGGGGATATATTTTTCACGACGAAAACTGGCACAGCCATTGCCCCCATCGCCCGCCTCTACACGAATTGTCGCCTCATCTACAAATTTCATTATCCCAGATTCCTCAGTTGGACGGGCCAGAGTGTACGCTGGTGCGTAGCGACCTTCGCCCAGTGGGCGAACAGGACAATCATCCCCAAACAAAAAGGCTCCGCATAACGGAGCCTTTCTACTGTTATCGGGTGGCTACGCGATTATGCAGGGTAGACACTAACAAATTTACGCTGCCTTGGCCCCTTGACCTCGAAAGTCACCACACCATCTGACTTGCAGAAGAGGGTGTCATCCTTACCACGACCCACATTGATGCCGGGGTGGAAATGGGTGCCACGCTGACGCACCAGGATATTACCTGCAATAACTTTTTCGCCACCAAAACGCTTTACACCTAACCGTTTTGACTCCGAATCACGACCATTTCTGGTACTACCACCTGCTTTCTTATGTGCCATCTTATTTCCTTAACGCTGTTACGCACTGATACCTGTAATCTCAACCTCAGTATAGGACTGACGATGTCCCATCTGCTTACGGTGATGCTTACGACGACGGAACTTGATAATCTTGACCTTCTTACCTCGTCCATTAGCGACAACGGTTGCCGTCACTTTGCCGCCATCCAGTAGTGGAGTACCGACCTTGATATCCTCTCCATCAGCAACCATCAACACCTGATCAAATTCAACACTACCGCCCTCTTCAACGGCCAGCTTCTCTATACGGAGTTTTTCACCCTCCGTTACACGGTACTGTTTGCCACCGGTTTTGATTACTGCGTACATCCTGAAAACTCCATTCTTTTTAGTGCAGAGGAAGAAGCCCGAGACTCTTCCTCAACGACTGTCTATTCCATGAAAGAGGCGAGATTCTACACGGATGGCTCTCATGGGTCAAACCTCAATTTAGGCCCAGGCCCTGATATATAGCGTCTGCTCAAACAGATCGATCAAAATTCCGCATCAAAGGCCTGCTGGTAGGCGGTTCGAAACTCCTTCATGGTAAAGCGGTGGTTCTGGGTTCCATGGGAGCCGATCTTGAGCGCCCCCATCAGAGAGGCAATTCGTCCACTACTCTCCCACCCCAGCTCATTCATCAGCCCGTAGAGCAGCCCTGCCCGAAAGGCATCCCCACAACCGGTAGGGTCGAGCGCATGCTCCACTTCGACCACGGGAATATCAATCCGGTGCCCCTCGGTATAGATCACCGCCCCTTTTCCTCCCAGGGTGACGATCATCGCCTCCACCTGTGCCGCAATCTCTACCACACTGAGGCCCGTCCGCTCCTGCATCATTGCGGACTCATAATCGTTGACGGTGATCCAGCTTGCCTGGCTGATAAACTGTAGCAGATCCTCTTTACCAAACATCGGCAACCCCTGGCCCGGGTCAAAGATAAAAGGGATATCCGCCTCCGCAAACTGGGTGGCATGTTCTACCATCCCCTCACGGCCATCGGGAGAGATGATTCCCAGGGTAATGCCCGCCGCATCCCCCACCTGATTGAGATGTGACCAGTTCATCGCCCCCGGATGGAATGCGGTAATCTGGTTGTCATCCATATCGGTGGTGATAAAGGCCTGCGCGGTAAACTGCTCATCCACATCACGCAGATATTTGGTCACCACACCACACTTTTCCATCCATGCCCGATAGGGGGCAAAGTCACTCCCGATGGTCGCCATAGGGACTCCGCTCCCCTCCAGCAGCCTCAGGTTGTAGGCGATATTGCCCGCCGTCCCACCAAATTCACGGCGCATCTCCGGCACCAAAAAAGAGACATTCAGCATATGCACCTTATCGGGCAGGATATGCTTCTTGAACTGGTCTGGGAATACCATAATCTGGTCAAAAGCAAAGGAACCGCATATCAGCGCTGTCATTAAAGTAATCTCCTATTTATATAATTATATTCAGGGCACCCTTACCCCTGATTGTACCAGTTGAGATCCAGTTCACGGGCTGCACGTACATCGTCCAGTCGCCGCACCGGCAGGGTCCAGGGAGCCCCCTTCACCTGATCCGGGTTATGCTCCGACTCCTGAAGAATCTCAACCATCGCCTCCACAAAGGCATCAAGGGTCGCCCGGTCTTCGGTTTCCGTCGGCTCAATCAGCAGACACTCGGGTACCAGCAGAGGGAAGTAGGTGGTAGGGGCGTGGTGACCATAGTCCAGCAACCGTTTAGCAAAGTCCATCGCTGAGACCCCCAGCCGTTGGTTCTCCTTCTTCAGGGTGATGATAAACTCATGGGTCGCACGACGCTCTGGAAAGGCCAGGGTAAAGCCGGCCTGTTCCAACCGTCTCATCAGGTAGTTGGCATTGAGTACCGAGTAGTCGGCAACCCGCTCCATCCCCTCTCCACCCAACATTTTGGCATAGATATAGGCACGCAACAAAATCCCCACATTGCCGCTCCAGGCAGAGAGGCGACCGATACTCTCGGGTCGATCCTGCTCCTTCAGCCAGTCGTAGTGATACGTCCCATCCCGCAACGCTCTCCCCACCATCGGGATCGGCAGGTAGGGAGCCAGGCGTCTATTGGCCACCACCGGCCCCGCACCAGGGCCCCCTCCACCATGCGGAGTGGAGAAGGTTTTGTGAACATTGATATGGATCACATCAAAGCCCATATCTCCGGGCCGGATCTTGCCGAGAATCGCATTAAGGTTGGCTCCATCATAGTAGAGTAGCCCTCCGGCCTGGTGGATAATCGCCGCAATCTGCTCAATCTCTCGCTCAAACACTCCCAGTGTGGAGGGGTTGGTCAACATAATACCTGCGGTTTGCGGGCCGACCTGCTCACGCAGGGCCTCCAGATCCACATCACCCTCACGATTGGTGGGGATCTCTTTGACGAGATAACCACACATCACCGCAGAGGCGGGGTTGGTGCCGTGGGCGGCATCGGGAACCAGTATCTCGGAACGTGCCCTGTCCTTACGACCATCATGGTAGGCGCGCATCATCGCCACCCCGGCAAACTCCCCCTGGGCACCCGCTGCCGGGGTCAGTGAGCTCTCCTCCATCCCGGTGAGTTCCGCCAGAATCTCCTGTAACTCATAGAGCGAGGCCATCACCCCCTGCCCCAATGTTGTACTCCCTGCCGGATGACGATTGAGGAAACCGCTCTGCATTGCCAGGGTATTGCAGCCTCGTGGGTTGTACTTCATGGTGCAGGAGCCCAGCGGGTAGAAGTGCGTATCAATAGAGAAGTTTTTCTGCGAGAGCTGGGTGTAGTGACGCACACTTTGCAGCTCAGAGAGCGCCGGCAGTTGTACCGCGCTTTTGCGTTGCAGCGCCTTTGGAATCTTCGCCAGTACCTCTTCTAGTGGCTGCGTCGATTGCCCCACTCGCTGTGCGCGGTTACTGCGGCCACTCTCCGAGTGTTCAAATATCAACATCAGGCGGCCCCTTTTTCTGCTTGAATCGCCCGCGTGAGTGCGGTGGTAAAACGGCCCATCTCAGCCTCGGTACGTAGCTCGGTGGCACAGACCAGCAGCCCATTCTCCAGCTCAGGGTAGTCCGCAGAGAGCGCAATTCCACCCACAATCTGTTCCGCCGCCAACCGCTCCAACACCCTCTCTGCAGCCACCGGCAAGGTCAATACGCACTCATGAAAAAACGGGGAAAGGAAGCGTTGTCTGACCCCTTCAACCGCACTCAGGCGCTCGACCAGCTTGTCTGTATTTTGGTGTGAGGCAGTCGCCATCTGCTCTACTCCACTCCCCCCCATCAGGCTCATAAAAATTGTGGCTGCGGTGACCATCAGCCCCTGGTTGGTACAGATATTGGAAGTCGCTCTGGAGCGGCGGATATGCTGCTCTCGGGCCTGCAGAGTGAGGGTATACCCCTCCCGGTTCTCCAGATCACGGGTGCGCCCAATCAGACGCCCCGGCAGTTGCCGAACCAGCGACTGACGACAGCAGAGAAAACCGAAATAGGGCCCCCCTGAGGCGAGCGGTATCCCCAGCGGCTGCCCCTCACCACAGGCGATATCGGCCCCCTTTTTCCCCCACTCTCCGGGGGGAGTCAAAAGGGTCATCGCCAACGGGTTGACCAACCCAACCACCAACATCTCATGGCTATGGGCCCAATCCGTCAGTGTGTGTACATCCTCCAGCGTCCCCAGATAACTGGGTAGTGGGATCACCAGTGCGGCATACCCCGCATCCTCTTCACTGATCTTCAGTGATTTTGGATCAACCACCCCCTTATCCAGGTCATAGTTCAGTTCGACCAGCTCAATCCCCTGATGACGAACCAGGGTTTCAGTCACCTGCCGATAACGGGGGTGGACGGTCTGCGGTATCAACACCCGTTTTGATTTCACCTTGCGGTTGGCGCGCACCGCCATCAATACCGCCTCCGCTAGGGCAGAGGCTCCATCGTAGAGAGAGGCATTGGAGACCTCCATCCCCATCAGGCTCGACATCATCGACTGATACTC
>JABHIC010000376.1 GCA_018671205.1 Gammaproteobacteria bacterium | reverse complement strand
CATGATGCTTGATTACCCACACAATTCGGGACGGAGCCAGTATTCTTAACTTATTTGCAAATGGGTAGTTACAGGTGGGGTAATGGCTGAGATAGAGAACAGGGGCGGTCTGCTTACGGGGCTCTTTTCCCGGTGGAAAATTGTGCTCCTATTGGTGCTCTGGACTCTTCTCTGCGCGATATCGTTATCTCATAGTTACACCCGTCTGGAGCAACAGCTGGAGTATAACCTGCGTACAGAAGGGGGTACTGTTTTTGAGCTGTTGGTTCTGATGCGGCGCTGGAATGCGGAACATAATGGGGTTTATGTCCCGTTGACAGAAGCGTCACCCTCAAACCCCTATCTGACGGATCCACAAAAAGATATTCTGAGCAACCGGGGACAGAACCTGACTAAGGTCAACCCGGCCTATATGACGCGGCAGCTCTCAGAGATGGCTCCTACCGAAAGCCCGGTACAGTTTCGTATTCTCAGCCTCAAGCCGCTTAACCCGATCAATAAGCCGGATCAGTGGGAGGCAGAGTCACTTCTAGCCTTCGAACAGGGAGCGCTGATGAAGTCGACGCTGGAACAGCGGCTGGAGGGTACCTTCTTTCGCTATATCGCCCCTCTGATCACCACCTCGGAGTGTCTGAAATGCCATGCACGCCAGGGTTATCAGAAGGGGGATGTGCGGGGTGGACTGAGTATAGCGCTTCGTGTTAATCAGAGGGTGGCCATGGTTAAGAGTGAGAAGCGGGAGTCGGCAGTTCTCCACGGGGTTATCTATCTGCTGGTGGCTCTGCTGTTGATTCTACTTGGCCGAACCCGTAACACAGAGGCTCGTCGACCATAAGAGATGGGAGAAATGTCGTGAAAGGTAATAATGTACAACTGGGAATAGCCGCTGTGCTCTTGTTGCTGCTCTCCTGGATTATTGTGGATTACCCGGTGATTTCCCCCCCCTTATATGAGTCTGCTGGAGAGACTCAAACGGCACTTTTCTCAGAGGGTGAGGAGCCGGTGGTCTGGGCGCTACGTTTTGGCCACAATATTCCGGTGGAAAGTGCGCTTCATCAGGCCGCTGAACGTTATGCTGATCAGGTCAAACACAAAAGTAAAGGCAGGGTGGTGATTGCCATCTATCCGGCTCAGCAGCTGGGTAATGATCATCAGATGGTAGAGATGGCACGTGCTGGTGAGCTGGATCTACTTTTGACCCCTACAGCCAAACTCAGCGTCCCACTGCCTGCCATGCAGTATGCCGATCTGCCCTTCTATTTTTCAACGCCAGATGAGCTCTATAGCATGCTGGATGGTGAGCCGGGAGAGATACTGCTTAAACGCCTCAATGCGATTGACCTGGAAGGGGTAACCATCTGGGAGAATGGGTTTAAACAGTTTACCGGAGATCGTCCACTACGTACCCCGGAAGATTTTTTGGGGCTTAAAATCCGTACCATGAAGAGTCGTATCATCATGGCACAGTTTAGATCGATTGAGGCGAACCCACTGCCCATTGACTTTCATGCCACCCATCAGGCGTTGGCTGATGGTGTTGTCAATGGTCAGGAGAACCCACTGGTTGCCATTGTTAGTATGGGATTTCATGAGGTGCAGTCGGACCTCACTCTCAGTAACCATGCCTACCTGGGTTACGTCTTCTCTATCAGCTCAAAGGTACTTGCGACCCTGCCGGAGGATATTCAGGATATTCTGATCGAAACAGCAAAAGAGCTGACTCAGTGGGAGAGGCGTGAGGTCAAGCAGCGTGAGGAGGCGCTACTGCAGATTGTACGCGATGCCGGAGTGAGGGTTCATCAACTGGGCACAGATGAAAAGCAGCAGTTTACCGCTGCGATGGCACATATTGCGCAACGTTTTGAGGAGGTGATTGGTGCAGATATTATCTCCAAAACAGAGGAGTTGAGGCTGAATCAGGCGCTTCAGCAGGGGGGGGAACCCCCTATTATTATCGGTCTCAATGCCGACCTCTCATCCAGTACCCGTACATCAGGGCTGGCGATCAAGCGGGGAGCAACCCTGGCTATTGAGGAGATCAACGCCCGAGGGGGCGTGCTGGGGCGTAAACTGGCACTGCTGGCCCGTGACCATATGGCGCTCTCATCGCAAGGGATTAATAATATGGAGCTTTTGATCGACAATCCGAATGTGGTTGCGGTGTTGGGGGGGCAGCAGAGTCCGATTATTATGCCATTGCTACCACTGATTCACCGTGAGGCGATTCCCTTCCTGGCCCCCTGGTCCTCGGCTGAAAAAGTGGTCGAGAATGGGTTTGATAAGAATCAGGTATTCCGGCTCTCTGCCAATGACCGACTGACCGCACCTTTTATTATCGAGCATCTACTGAAGCAGTACCATCGTCCGGCAATTATTCTGGAGAACTCAGTCTGGGGGCAGGGGAACCTGGCAAATATGAGCAAGGCCCTGGAGCAGCGAGGCCATGAATTTGTGCAGGTGGAGACGATTAATCGAGGAGAGGAGAGCTTCGGCCCGGTGCTTTCTCGCATTCACCAGGCCAGGGCTGATGTGGTAATCATGGTGGTTAAGCCTGTAGAGGGGAGCCTGATTATCCATGCCGTGGCGGATCAGCAGAAACCACTCCCCGTTATCTCTCACTGGGGGATTACCGGTGGCCATTTCTGGAAGGATAACCGTGAGGTGCTGCAGAAGGTGGATCTCTCCTTCTTCCAGACTCTGATACTGAATGAGTCTGCTCGTCCAGAGGCGAAACAGTTAGTGGCGCGATACTGGGAGAAATATAGGGTAGATGACCGGGATCAATCTATTGGTGCGCCTACCGGAGTGGCCCATGCCTATGATCTGATTCAGCTTCTGGCGTTGGCCATTGAGCAGGCCGGAACGACCCGCCGCAGTGCGGTACGGGATGCGTTGGAGCAGCTCCCCCCTTATGAGGGGGTGGTGCGCAGCTATACCCCTGCCTTCTCCCCACAGCGTCATGATGCCCTCAGTGTCGATGATTACTACATGGCACGGTATGATGAGCAGGGCAATACGGTCTTAAAGCCATAATTTGAGATGAAGCTAGGATGAACGAGATTGTCTCTCCAAAGGGTAGTCTTAAACGGCGATTGATTCTTCAGGTCTCCGCTTTTGTGGCGTTGGCAATGGTACTGGTCACCCTGTTGGTCTCGGTAATGCTCAATAATGCACTCAGACTACAGGCCCATAGTGCATTGCAGAATGTGGCCCGTGCCTCAGAATCACTGTTGGAGCAGCGCCTCTCCTATCTGCTTGAAAATATTGAACGTCTCTCCAGTAACCATATTGTTATTAATGGCCTATTGGCGGCTGATGGCAGTCAGAGTGATCTGATTCAGTTGGTTAAGAACTTCTCCGGTGGGCGAGATGTGGCCTCATTTTCGCTGGTTGACTTTGATGCTCAAGTGGTTTTTCAGAGTGATAAGCAGATGTCGATTGATTACAACCACTCCAAGGGGTTGCGCACAGCCCTGGCGAGAGGCAAACTGGCTCTGTTTGTTGATCCAACCAGAAGCCAATTGATCATTGTGGCCCCCGTCATCTACTACAACACCACCCAAGGGGCAGTTGTGGTGGCGTTTGATCTCACCGCCCTCGCTCAGTATGGTAGACCACCGCAGCAGAGTGCCTATCTGAAGCTGATCCATAAAGAGGTTTCACTGGTCTCGATCAATGTATCAGAGAAGCTGGATTTTCTCTCTGAATGGCCGCGGGGGCCACGTATGGTACCCCTGCTGAAGCGGGCAGGGTTATCACTGGAGATTGGGGTGCCAAAATCTCTCTATTTGGCCACAGTCTGGGATGCAGTGATTCGCTTTCTGTTTGTGGGCGCACTGTTTACTTTGGCGGCTCTGTTGGTTGCCGCCCGTATAGGTAACGGGGTGGCACGACCAATTCTGGAACTCTACCGCCGAGTGGTTGAGGCGAGCACCTCTAAGGGGGTGCGTTGTAGCCCTATTGGAACCGGAGATGAGCTGGAGGTGCTGGCAGCGGCCTTTGATGAACGGACTAATGAGCTGCAGACGATTCAGAACGAACTGGAGGTGCGGGTACGACATCGTACTTTTGAGCTGTTATCGGCAAAGGAGGATCTGGAGAGTAGTCAGTCCGCTCTGGAGAAGGCCCAGGAGATTGCCCATCTGGGGAACTGGACCTGGGATATCCCCAATTTTCAATTCTCCTGGTCCGAGGAGATGTACCGCATCTTTGGCTTTAATGTTGATGACCCGGCAGTGACTCGTGAAAGTTTTATCTCCATTGTTGAGGAGGCGGACCAACCGCTTATTCGTGAGCAGTTTGAGCAGCTGCTCTCCAGCCCAGAGGCCACCCTGAAGCTGGAGTATCGGATCTACCGTTCCGATGGCGAGATCCGTTATGTGCAGGAGTTGGCAGTGGTCCATTTTGTCCACGACACCCCGGTTCGACTGATTGGAACCGTGCTGGATATTACCGAAAGAAAGCTTGCTGAGATGGCGGTGAATGAGGCCTCTGATTTAGCCCGTACAGCCAACCAGGCCAAATCGGATTTTCTGGTCAATATGAGCCATGAGATTCGTACCCCACTCAATGCCATTATCGGCATGAACTATCTGGCACTACAGACTCCACTAAATCCAAAACAGCGCAACTTCGTCTCCAAGGCCCACCGCTCTGCAGAGACACTGCTCGGTATCGTTAATGATGTGCTCGACTTCTCCAAGATTGAGGCGGGGAAGATGGATATTGAGGCACGCCCCTTCAATCTTCAGGATCTACTCGATAACCTGATTAATCTGGTGGGGCTCAAGGCAGAAGAGAAGGGGCTGGAGTTTCTGTTTGATATCTCTCCCGATGTACCTGCAGTTTTTGTTGGGGACCGGTTGAGGCTGGAGCAGGTGTTGGTGAACCTGGGATTCAATGCGGTGAAATTTACGGCATCGGGGGAGGTGGTACTCTCGGTGACTCCGGGGCTGATCAGTAATGACTCAATGGAGGTTCAATTCACCGTACAGGACTCTGGAATAGGTATGACGATGGAGCAGCAGCAGCGGCTGTTTCAGTATTTTACCCAGGCAGACAGCTCGATTACCCGAAAATTTGGGGGAACAGGGTTGGGACTCGCCATCTCCAAGAATCTGGTTGAGATGATGGGTGGAGAGATCACGGTTGAGAGTGAGTATGGCTATGGTAGCCGCTTTGCCTTCTCGGTAGAGATGCCGTTTCGCGAAATGGATGAGTTCTCTCTGGATCAGCTCAATCTGGAGGAGGTCTCCAATAAACGGTTACTGGTGGTGGATGACAGTAATATCGCGCGTGATGTACTGGGGAATCTGCTTAGCTCAATCGGTTTTGAGGTCAGTTTTGCAGAGAGTGGACAGATGGCAATAAAGCAGGTCAATCAGGCCATTGAGGAGGAGGATCCGTACCACATTGTACTGATGGATTGGCAGATGCCGGGGATTAATGGACTTGAGGCGATTGAGAAGATTCAGGCCTCTGTCGCACTGGAGTTTCAGCCAAAAATGATGCTGGTAACGGCCCATGATGTCTCTGAGGCGAGGGAGGAGTGGGGCTATGATGGGATGGTGTTGACCAAGCCTGTCACACCACTGACGCTGTTTGAGGCCATTATGGAGCTGCTTGGCCATCCGCTTAAACGCCACCTTCATGTACTCAGCGATAACCAGGAGCAGAATGCGATCAATAAGCTTGCGGGTGCCCGGATTCTGTTGGTGGAGGATAATCTGATTAATCAGGAGCTGGCGATGGAGCTGCTCTCGGATGCGGGTATTGTGGTGCGGGTTGCCGGTGATGGGAAGCAGGCACTGGAGCAGTTGGAGGTGGAGCTGTTTGATGGGGTGTTGATGGATCTGCAGATGCCGGTAATGGATGGGATCACAGCCACCCGCAATATTCGCGCCCAGAGAAAACATAAGAACCTTCCGATTATCGCAATGACTGCCAATGTCATGTCTGGAGACCGGGAGAAGGTGTTGGAGGTGGGGATGGATGATCTGATTGGTAAGCCGATTAATGTGGTCAATATGTATACCACAATGGCCAAGTGGATTGTTCCCTCAAAACCTGCTTCTCCGCCCCCCGACCCGCTCTCGACAGCTCCGGAGGGGGAAGGTAAGGCAGCTCAGGACGGAGAGGCATTGCCCGAGCTGGAGGGGATTGATGTGAAGCGGGGGCTCTCCAATAGCCATGAGAAAATAAAGATCTGGCATAAGTTATTACGGCTGTTTCATGATGACCAGCGGGAGTTTGTAGAACGTTTTCGTGAGCAGCAGCTTCGAGAGGCCATCACCGATATGACGCGTTTGGCTCACACGCTGAAAGGCGTTGCAGGTACGATCGGTGCGTTGGAGCTGAGTGATTCAGCTCGCCTGTTGGAGGCCGCGTGCGCAGAGGGGATGGCTGCAGAGGTGGTTGAGCAGCGTCTGCTCTCAGTGCAGGCACAGTTAACCCCGGTGATGACCGCGTTGAGTTACTATCTGCGGGAGCATGGGAGAGTAGCGGAGGGGGCAGCAGGAGAGGAGTTGGACCGTGATCTATTTGCCGAGAAGCTCAATCAATTGGCAACGCTGCTGTTGGAGGACAACACGGATGCGGTCGATCTGGTGGATAGCCTACTACCGTTGGTAGAGCGTGGCTCGATTGGGAGTGCGCTGAAGAAGATTGAGCAGTGTACCAGTCGTTTTGATTTTGAAGGGGCGCTGGTAATTCTGGAGCAGTTGGCAGAGACAGAAGAGTTTCCGTTAACCCATAATTCTGCGTAGAATAGAGAGTATGCAAGCTTCTAGAAAACAGAAGATCCTGATTGTGGATGACACGCCGGAAAATATTGAGGTGTTGCGTCATGCACTTCATGCCGACTACACCATTGTGGTTGCACTGAATGGGGCGAAGGCGCTCAATATTATGAAACGGGATAATCCTCCTGATCTGGTTCTGTTGGATGTGATGATGCCGGAGATGGATGGTTATGAGGTGTGCCGCCGCCTCAAGGCTGAGCCGAGTACGGCCAGTGTGCCGATTATCTTTGTTACGGCACTCAATCAATCGGGGAATGAGGCGCATGGATTGGCGTTAGGCGCGGTGGACTATATTGCAAAACCCTTTGAGCCCACACTGGTGCGCGCAAGAGTGGATAATCAGATGGAACTCAAGCGTCATCGGGATCATCTGGAAGAGCTGGTACAGAATCGTACGGATGCGCTCAATTTGACACAGCAGGTGACGATTGAGGCGATGGCGACACTCGCAGAGTTTCGTGATCCAGAGACAGGTGGGCATATTAAGCGGACGATGAACTACGTCGCTACCCTGGCAGAGGTGCTGAGCAGGCTGCCAGCCTACTGTGAGCTGTTAACCCCGGAGTATATTGATCTGCTCTACCGCTCTGCTCCACTTCATGATATTGGAAAAGTGGCGGTACGTGACAAAATTCTGATGAAAGAGGGGCGCTTTACCAAGGAGGAGTTTGAGGAGATGAAGCACCATGTTGAGTTCGGTAGTGCAGCTATTGCGGCTGCTGAGAGACGGCTGGGTAGCAACTCTTTTCTCCATCTGGCCAATGAAATTGCCGCTACTCATCACGAGATGTGGGATGGGAGTGGTTACCCCAAAGGACTGAAGGGGCTGGAGATTCCTGTTTCTGGACGATTGATGGCACTGGCTGATGTCTATGATGCGTTAATCAGTGAACGGGTCTATAAGAAGGCTTATTCTCATGAAAAGGCCGTCGAAATAATTATGAAGGGGCGAGGTACACACTTTGACCCGGAGGTAGTGGATGCTTTTCTGGAGGTTTCCGAGAAGTTTAGAGAGATTTCACTCGATTTTATGGATGACAATTAGCATGAGCCTATAGTTGCCCTCTCCTCTTTGACGGGCTTTTCGCCCCAAAACGCCCACTGAAACCTGTTTCAGTGGGCGTTTTTCGTTTCCCGGAAGTTCTGTTCTTAACCCTGTTTTTATGATTTTTATTCCAGGAAATTCAAGCTAGGCACTCTGCTTGCAACTGGAGAAGTTGTGACTGAGTGGGATCGTGCTCTGTTTTTGTTGAGAGTATGAGGTTCGCTCTGAGTTTGTGTTTTTAACTTTTTAAAACAGTTGGTTATTTATATTTTTATCTATTTCAGAGGGTGGAGGCAGGAGGGTGATTGATCGTGTTAATAGAGAGTAGAGGGTTGTTTTTTTGACAACAGGGAACAAAATATTGCAGAAACCGGTGCTAAACCTGGGGTTGGCCTGTTCTTTGACGCCTGTAGCAATCGTCTTGTCAGGAAGTTGTCGGCGGGGTTAGGCAGAGATGATGGAGAAATATTTTCCCTACATATTGTCTGGTGCCATCATCGTGACGGGCTGGATTATGTTCATTGGTCTTGATGATACCGTAATTGATAGAGGGGACTCTATTGAGGATTCATCATGGGTTGAGGGGGGGGAATCCACTGGAGAACCGGCGTGGGGAGAGCAGGGTGCATGGGGGAGGCGAAGTGCATGGGGGGAGCAGGGCGCATGGGGAGAGGATGAAGAGGAGTCATGGGAAGATGAATCATGGGAAGAGGAGTCCTGGCATGATGAGGTTATCAAGACCCCGGTTGGGGAGCTCTCCGCTGAGGCTGAAATAGCGCCTCAGCCGCAACAACCGGATCGTGAGAGTGAGGTACAGAGTGGTACTGTGAGTTCGGCTAACAATGATCGGGCAGCAGGGACGTTTGTGAGTCAGGGCGCTTCTCTTTTTAATGAGTCAGTTCTGATTGGAGAGTATGGAATTTTTACGATTGATGCCTCTGGAAATTGGCTCTATCAACTGGATCATGTTGTGGCTCTGCAGTTGGAGAGTCATGATCGTGTAAATGATGACTTCACCCTCCGTTCAGAAGGGGATTCGCATCATACCGTCAATATTACGGTTGAGGGTGCGGAAATGGAGGAGAGTGTGGCGGTTGTTGCAGTGGATAAGGTTGAGGTTGAATCTACTCTGGAGGCACCCTCCTCTCTACTGGATGGCATCAGCGGGGTGGTGGGTGGAGTCATCCAGACCCTGAACCCGATAAAACTGGTGGATAGCCTGCTGGGTAGAGACCGTAGAGAAAGCCAATCAATAGCCGAGGAAGAGCTGCCCATGAGGGGGAATTTTACAGCGTTGAGTACTGTGGACGGTGACCCAGACCCAGCTCCAGAGCCCGGAGAGATTTCCGGTGTTGAGCAAGAGTCATCTGCCGATGAGGTAGCCGTTGATCCCGAGAGGGGGCAGCCAGTGACAGAACCATCCCCTCGAACTGAGCAGGTATCTCACTTTGGTGAGGTTCTTGTTGGTAAGGTCTTTGAGGATGGTATCGGCAAGGTGCATGGCACCCTGGTCGCTCATGGAGCAGTTCCAATTAAAGAGGCGGTATTGGAAGGGGAATATGGAACCTTTCTTGTGGACCAGCAGGGCAACTGGGACTTCTTGTTGGACCACTCCAGGGTCCAGTATCTGGATGTTGGAGATCAGCTTGACGAGGTATTTCCGGTGGTCTCAGGGTACAGTGAACCCCATAATGTCACGATCACGATTTATGGTAGTGAGGATATCCCGTTACTCTCTGGAAACCAGGGGACAGTTCAGGAGGATCGGCAAGGAACGGCAGAGGGGGTTGTTTTGGTTACCGATGTGGATGAGGGGGATAACCCGGCCATTGTGCCAATGTCCACAGCGGGTGTGTATGGGAGCCTGACCCTGGATGAGATAGGGGGGTGGCGTTATCAGCTTGACCACTCGGCAGTGCAGAATCTGGATGAAGGGGAGCGGGTTACTGACTCCATACCTTTGGCGCTGAATGATGGAAGTCACCATGCGATCATGGTTACCATTGAGGGTACAGAAGATGAGGTGATGGTTGGTGGAACCTTTGTGGGGGAGGTGACCGAAGATGGGCGGGGTAGCGTAGGGGGGTTGTTGCGTATTATGGATGTCGATTATGGGGATACTCCGGTTTTTGAGGCGGGTAGTTTTTCCTCTAGTTACGGTACGCTTGATCTGGATGAGGAGGGGTACTGGAGGTATGAGCTGAATCATGCCTCGGTTCAGGCCCTGAAGCAGGGGGAGCAGGAGAGGGATACCATTCTCATGACTGCAACGGATGATACCCAAAAAGAGATTGTGATCACGATTTATGGAACCGATGATCTTGAGGGCAAAGAGGGTGAGGCCGCAGCCCCACAATTCACCCTGGAGGATATTGTCTCTTCGGTGGTGAGAGGCCATCCGGAGGTGGTTCAGGCGCGCGAGGTGCTGAATGCAACGGAGCAGATGGTTGCCTATGCCGCGGGAGGGTTTCTCCCGACTCTTGAACTCAATGCAAATTCTGGACAAGAGCTGGGAGAGCCAAAAGAGAAGATGGAGCTGAAGCTGACCCAGTCGCTGTTTAGTGGTTTTTCGACACGTAACGAGGTTGATAAAGCGAAAGCAGACTATGAGTCCTCCAGGTCGCAGTTGGATACTGTTGAGAATGGAGTGGCATTCCGAACGGTTAACGCCTATATGAATCTGCTTCGTACCCGTGCCCTGTTAACTCTGGAGCAAGATCATCTGGATGCCCACAAAAGAGTTTATCAGCAGGTGGAGCTACGCTATATTCAGGGGGTTGGAAACCCCTCTGACCTCTCACAAGTAGAGGCGATGCTCTCTAATGCGGAGGCCACCATCATCAATGCTGAAACAGAATATGCGGATGCGGTATCCCGTTATGAGGCACTGGCAGATGAGGTTCCTGATAATATTGTGCCGCCGACACTCGACCTGGAGATGCCAGATTCACTGGATCAGGCGTTGGAGTTTGCTCAGATACAGAATCCGGATCTTAGAAATCGGCGTATGGGTATCGATCAGGCGCAGGCGACGCTTGAGCTCTCTAAAAGTTCATTTCTGCCTAGCGTCAGTTTTGAGGTGGTGGGGAATTGGGATCGTAAGGGGGGAACTCCGGGTAAGGAGAAAGATCTCAGTGCAATGTTGAGAATGAACTACCTCCTCTTTAATGGAAACCGGGATCGATCGACACGACAAGAGAGTGCCTACCGGGTGAATGCGGCTGTGGAGGCGCTGGGTGCCGCGGCAAGAGCCGTTAAGGAGCAGATATCGATCGCCTGGCACGCCTATGAAAAGCAGCGCAAGCTAGTCCCTTTTCTGACTGACAAGGCGGTGGCCAACCGTAAGACGCTCTCTACCTATAAGAAGCAGTATACGGTGCAGAAGAGTACCCTGATTGATATTCTGGGGGCTGAAACCGCAAAGCTGGGCTCAGAGAGTATGTTGCTGAGTGCGGAAAATGACCTCTTTATGGCGCAGTTCAGTATCCTTCAGAGTATCGGTGTGCTGGATAGGTATTTCGGCTTTTAGGACTCTAGGATTCTAGGCTCTCTTGTTGTTTGAGAGCAACCTCGGCGGGTTGTGGTTTGGCAATAAAATAGCCTTGTAGTGCATCAATCGGTAGCTCTTTGAGGGTATCTATCTGTTGCTGGTTCTCAATCCCCTCTGCGATCACCTCAATCCCTAACCCATGGGCAATATCGGCCAGTGAGTGGACAAAAAAGCGGCTCTCTTTCTGCAGGTGAATCTCCTGTATATGGGAGCGGTCAATTTTTACGTAGCGTGCCCGCAGGTCGGTCAGGTAGCCAAAAGAGGAGAATCCAACCCCGAAGTGGTCAAGAGAGAGGGAGCTGCCAATCTCATCCAGACGGTCGGCCAGTGGGCGGATGGACTCTTTCCCTTGTACCATATCGCCCTCATTGATCTCGAGGCTGATGCGGTTTGAGGCACCAGGGAACTGTTTCAGGGTCTGTTCCAGCCAGCGGATAAAGTCGGGGTCATTGGTGGAGCTAGAGGAGAGGTTGATAGAGAAGTGAGCCTCTTTTGCGGCTGCTGTGGTGGCCAGATTGAGGGTGTTGAGAATGATGGTACGGTCGATCTGTGGCATCATCCCGAACCGTTCCGCCATAGGCAGGAAGGAGCCACCAGGCAGGGTCTGACCATCCTGACTGGAGATCCGCGCCAGTACCTCGTAGTGGACCAGGCGGCGATCCTCTGTGGTGACCACGGGTTGCAGGTAGACCTCCAGACTGTTCTCTTTCAGGCACTGCTCCAGAAGTGTTTTCCACTGTTGTGCCCCCTGGTGAGCCAGGGTGTCGGTCTCACTGGTCTGCTGCAGCTGCCAGCCATTGCCCCGATTGGTACGCGCACTCTGTAGGGCGCTGTCAGCGGTACCGAGGAGAGAGCCTGTGGTGATCTCACTGTTGTGGGTGTGAAAGACGATGCCGAGGGCGATAAAGTCACTTTCCAGAGGAAAATCCATCGATCTCAGGGTGGCCAGTTTTGTGGTTATTGCAGCGGCCAGTGACTCTGTCTGCTCCAGAGTAAGGTTGGGGAGGATGGCAGAGAACTCTGAGCCGCTGAAGCGGAATAGTTGAGCCCTGGGGTACTCTCCAACCACCTCCTGGAGGAGTTGACTTGTGGTGAGCAGAAGCTCATCAGTGATCTGGTAGCCATGTTGTTGGTTGAAGTTATCCAGATCCAGAATCTGCAGTTGAAAATAGGCCCCCTGTCCAAACTCCTCTTCCGCATTGAGGAAGGTGTTGATCTGTCCATTAAAGTATCTGCGGTTAGGGAGACCGGTGACCCCATCCTCATAGGCCTCGCGGCGGATCTCCTGATTGAGTGCGGCCTGATCCTCAAAGATCTGTTTTAGCCGTGTCACCATATGGTTCATGGCCGAGGCCACCCGGCGAAGCTCTCGTGCCTTTGGTAGTTTATCGGTAACAATAAACTGTTTGTGGCTCACGGCGTCTGCCTGTTTTTCGATCACGTTGAGGGGGCGCAGAACAATACGCAGGAGTATCTGCATGGCGACGGAGGCGATCAGTGAGAGGATGATGAAGAGAGTGAAGCTCTGTGTTGATTTACGCCAGAGATCCGCGTAGGCGTATCCGGGATGGTTCTGTACATGAATATGGCCCAGTTGGTTCCAGCCACTGGTGAGTAGAGCATGACCAATCGGGGTATGGAGGGGGAAAGTCTCAATAAACCACTTCGGAACCCCCTCAACGATCACCGCAATTGAGCGCTCAACCCGTGTCTCTCCCTCGTTGTTCTCAATGCGGATCTGTAGATAGTCGCCACTATCGAAAGCGGAGTTGACCATGGTCTGTAGCAGGGAGTCATCGCCCAGATCCACTGCGGTGGTAAAGGTGAGTCCCAGCGAGGTGGCTACCTCCTCGGCCTGTGATTTGAGCTGCGTCTGCAGATAGTCACGACTGCTCTGAATACTGAGATAGAGTGTGCCAGCAAAGAAGAGGACAAAAAGAAGAATGATGGTAGTAAATAGTTGTGTACGAAGACTCATGATTTTCGTCCTGTAAGGGGTGAGGTATTCTCGATGGGTTGGCGGATATCACTGCTGGTCATCCGCTGTTTGAGCTGGCTCCAGGCGTCGATGCCAGTAGAGGGTCCCAATCTTTTTCCTCGACCACGATCCTGGTTGTTCCAGACATCGCGACCGTTGAAGCTGTAGACGGGAACCAGATCTTTTCTGAGGTTAGAGGGGAAGATGGAGCGCACCAGGTTGTCCAGTACCAACGGGATGGCATCAGCGGTGGGATAGTAGGTGACCACCATATGGGCCTGATTGAGGGTGGTGGCCTTAACGTAGGTAATTCTGAGTTTGCTATCATCTACCCCCGCCTGTAGCAGCGTGAAGTATTTGGCAATGGAGAAATCTTCGCAATCCCCGCCGTGGGTAGCCAGGGTTTCGACCGGGGTGGCCCAATAATCTTTTTCTCCCCAGTGGTCGATGTCATTCACAAAACGGACCTTCTCATTGAAGAACTCATTGGTTTTTTTTAGCTTCTTCTCTTCTGAGAGTGGAGTGATATCTTTTATCAGCGTCTGCCAATCCTCCAGCCGGATACGTGCCGCACTTCCAAAGCGGCTCTCTGCCTCTTGTAGCACCTTTTTCTCTAGCTGCAGTCCGGCAGGGGCTGAAATGGCAAGAGAGAAAAACAGGAGAGTAAGAAGTGGGGAGTGGCGTAACACGTTGGGGTTAAATTGGGGTAGAAGAGGCGTGTGAAGTGTAAATGTGATGATGCATATTAAGCTTAAAATTCAATAAGATCATCTTCTCCAAGAATGTCTGAGCTTAAGTTTTGTCGCTTTTCACGAATCAGTTTTCTGGAGAGTAGTTTCTCTTGGCTGATGTTGGGGAAATCGGTGAAATTGATGACTTTATTCTTAACCAGCAGGTCAATCAGATCCTCTAATACACGAACCAGCTCAAGGTCACTATGTTCAAAATATTGATCAAATTCACTCTCTTCCTTGAACTGGTTGGTCAGAAAGTGGGTGACCTCAGGGGCGTCTGTAGAGACGGGATCAGTGTCGCTGGTAGCCGTTGGGGTATCAGAGATAGCCGTGATCTGTCCCGACCTGTTTCGTTCAACAAATACCTTCGCCATCAATGGTTCCTTATGGAGGATCAGAGGGGTTTTTTGTCAGTATACACCCAATGAATTGTATCTGAAATGGGTGATTATTGGGCTCAATACGCCTCTCTCTATGGCCGTATCGGAGCCCCTGTTTTACCGCCTGCGCTCTGATATCAGCAGGTGTTGGTAGGGCTATCTTTACATTGGTATATTTTTTGCACAAAGAGGTTTGCGGAGATTTTTTTTTAAACTAAGTAATGGAAATAAAGAGATAAATCTGGTGATTTATTGGATTAGAAATTGTGATGAGTGAACAAGATAATGAGCAGTGGGAGGGCGGTGAGCGTTTTCGAATAGAGGACCCGCTACTAGACTCGCTGATTATACTGTCAAAGCATTTTGGCTCGCCGGCATCCGATGACCTACTCACTGCTGGGCTTCCACTGGTTCAGGGACGGCTGACGCCTGAGCTATTTGTGCGTGCGGCAGATCGAATTGGTCTCACCTCCAGCCTGGTTCGTCGCTCGCTTAAGCAGTTCTCTCCACTGCTGTTGCCGGCGGTATTGTTGCTCAAAAATCATAGTGCAGTTGTGCTGCACTCCATTGATCATAAAGAAGAAAAAGCGGTAATTCTTACGCCTGAAAGCATGGGGGATGGAAAGCTGGAGCTGTCACTGGATGAGCTGGAGAAGCTCTATTCTGGCCGTGCATTTCTGGTCTCTCAGCAGCACAGTTTTGATCAGCGTACCCCCGAGCTGGTTAATGTTCGTCAGCGTCACTGGTTCTGGGGAACCCTGACCAGCTCCTGGAGAATTTACCGTGACGTATTGCTCGCCTCGTTACTGATTAATTTCTTTGCCTTGGCAAGCCCACTGTTTGTGATGAATGTTTATGACCGTGTGGTTCCTAACCAGGCGATTGAGTCGCTTTGGGTGCTTGCGATTGGGATTATCGTGGTCTATATTTTCGACTTCATCATACGAACGTTGCGTGGATATTTTATCGATGTTGCAGGTAAAAAGTCCGATATTCTGTTATCCGCCACGATCTTCGAACATGTGCTTGGTCTCAAGATGGCTGCACTCCCCCCCTCAGTGGGTGGATTTGCCAATAGCCTGCGCGATTTTGAGAGTATTCGGGACTTTATTGCATCGGCCACGATTATTGCAATCGTTGATCTTCCGTTTCTGGTGCTATTTTTAATTGTGATCAATATCTTGGCGGCGGAACTGGTGTTTATTCCAATAATCAGTATCTTCTTGATCGGCTTTTACAGTGTGGCGGTTCAGAGTGTATTGCAGGAGACGGTAGAGAAGTCCGTGCGAGCCAGTACACAGAAAAATGCGACGTTGATTGAGAGTCTCTCTGCGGTTGAGACGATCAAGACCCTGGGGGCAGAGGGGATGTTGCAGAACCGTTGGGAAAAGGCGACCGGATATATCGCAGATTGGGGGATACGGTCCCGACTTATTTCGGCATCTAGCGCGAATGTTTCACAGCTTATTCAACAGCTTACTACAGTTTCTATTGTGGTTTTCGGGGTCTACATGATTGCTGAGGGGGAGCTGAGTCAGGGAGGGCTGATTGCGGCGGTGATGCTTTCCGGGCGTGTATTGTCACCCATGTCCCAGATTGCGGGGCTCACCTCCCGTTACTTCTATGCCAAATCAGCATTGACCTCACTGAACCAGATTATGGAGCAGCCCACCGAGCGCACGGACCGTACTGCGATCACTCGCACCAATATTGAGGGATCCATTAAGTTTGATCAGGTCTCCTTCTCTTACCCTGGAGAGGAGTATAAGTCACTGGATAATATAACTTTAGACATTAAAGCTGGAGAGCATGTTGGGGTTATTGGTCGTGTTGGATCAGGAAAATCAACCCTGGAGAAGTTGATTCTTGGACTCTACGATGCGGATGAGGGGGCGGTTCATATCGACGGGATTGATATCCGTCAGGTCGATCCGGCAGATCTTCGTCGAAATGTAGGTCATGTTGCGCAGGATGTGATGCTATTTTTCGGAAGTTTGCGAGAAAACATCGCTTTTGGCATTCCGCATGTCTCTGATGAGGATGTCTTGAGGGCAGCAGAGCTGGCCGGGGTTTCGGAATTTGCGGCGACCCACCCCTCGGGATTTGATATGGAGGTTGGGGAGCGGGGGAGTCGGCTTTCTGGCGGTCAGCGCCAAAGTGTCGGTCTGGCGCGTGCTTTTTTGGCGCAACCACCGGTTATTTTGCTGGATGAGCCGAGTAATTCGCTCGATAACTCCTCCGAGGCACAGCTGATCAAGAAAATGGCGGAGTTCTCAAAAGGCAAGACAATGGTTCTGGTGACCCACCGTTCTTCATTATTACAGTTGGTCGATCGGCTGGTGGTGATGGATAAGGGACAGATCGTTGCGGATGGTCCGAAAGACCAGGTTCGCGAGGCGTTAAGGCAAGGAAAGCTGCATGTCCGATGACCGAATGCTGAGCAAAAAAGAGCTGGAGCTGATCGATGGAGATGATTTTTCATTCATCTCTGATCGTAGTGCTGCAGTTTTGCTCCGTTCGCCCAGTGGGGGTCGGTTGATTGTCTGGTCGGTGCTTGTTTTTGTGATTATCTTTCTGGTTTGGGCGGGGTTTGCAAAGCTGGATGAGGTGACGGTAGGGGAAGGTAAGGTGATCCCCTCCCGTCAGGTTCAGATTGTGCAGAACCTTGAAGGGGGGATTGTCTCGGCAATTCATACCAAAGAGGGGAATATTGTTGAGGAGGGAGAGGTACTGATCCGTTTTGATGATGTCATTATGAATGCCTCATTACAGGAGAATCGTACAAGAGTTCAGGCGTTACGGGCAAAAAAGACGAGGCTGCAGAGCGAGGTTGGCGGGGTGGAGCTCTTTTTTGCGCAGGATTTGGTCGATTATTTTCCTGAATTAGTGCGTCAGGAACGGGAACTTTACCAGTCGAGAGAGCGTGAGCTTGGGGCCAAAGTTGCGGGGGTAGATAGTCAGATCAAGCAGGTGGGGCAGCAGGTTAATGAGTTAAGATCTAAGTTGAAGACATTAAAGAAAAGCATTGTTATTTCAAATAAAGAGCTAGAAATAACTCGTCCACTTTACCTTGAGGGGGCGGTCTCGAAAATAGAGCTATTGGGGTTGGAGCGGGCGGTCAATGATATGCAGGGTGAGATTGAGCAGGTTCAGCTGGAGATCCCCCGTCTTGGCACACAGCAGGATGAGATGAGAACAAAACGGACAGAGGTGGAGCTCACCTTCCGCAATCAGGCGCGCGAGTCACTTAATCAAATTATAGGGGAGCTCTCTGCGCTGGAGGCAGGGGCGGTTGCTTTGAAAGATAAGGTGGCGAGAAGTTCGGTACTCTCTCCGGTTCGAGGAGTTGTGAAACGGGTGTTGGCGGGTGGTGTGCGTTCAGTGGTGCAGCCGGGTAGTGATCTGGTGGAGATTGTACCTCTGGATGATGCGTTGGTGGTCGAGGCAAGAATCCGTCCTGCAGATATCGCCTTCATTCATCCAGGGCAGGAGGTTATGGTCAAGTTCTCTGCGTATGACTTCTCCATCTATGGAGGGGTGAAAGCGAAGCTGGAACATATCAGCGCAGACACCATTATCGATGCCAAGGATGGGGAGAGCTATTACCTGATCAAGGTGCGTACCCATAAGACTCATCTGGGCAGTGAAGAACAGCCACTGGAAATTATTCCGGGTATGACGGCCTCGGTGAATATCATGACAGGTAAAAAGACGGTGTTGGATTATCTGTTGAAACCCATTCTGAAGGCGCGGCAGCAGGCCCTGAGAGAGCGATAGATTTGTAATCTTTCACAATGCTGCTATACATAATGTGACTATCACTCCGTTTTTACGCGGCAGTTATTTGATTGCTGAAATTAGGTGGGGTGACTATAATAATAAGTGAGTAAAACAGTAGCTTATTTGAACTACTTGTTGCTTATTCATGTTCGCATTAGGAGAGGTTTTCATGGCAGTACCAACCCAACCCAGTAATCGTACATCAGAGTTGCTCTCCTCGGCGGCTGCTTCAGCCGTCGGTATGGATAGCGACACTATTGTTACGGTGCTCTCTTCGGAGCTGCTACTCAAAGGTGAGTATAGCCGCAGTGGGGATGACCTGATTATTCGCGGGGAGATGGGCGAAGAGATTCGGGTGGAAGGCTATTTTTCAGGTGATGTGCTCCCAACTTTGCAGACCGCTGATGGTGCATCAATTATTCCGCAAATTGTCGAGAAGTTACTGGTAAATACCGAATTTGTCGAGGTGGCTGGCCCTGCGGGCAGTATCCTGATACCTGAAATGCTAGGTGATCCCATTGGTGTGGTGGATGAGTTGGGGGCGGCTGGGCATGTGACCGCGAAGGGGGCGGATGGTGCAGTACGTATCCTCAAAGAGGGGGATGCGATCTATAAAAATGATGTGGTCGAGACGGTTGGGAACTCAACCATTGGCCTGAAACTACTGGATGAGACCAGCTTCCAGATGGGGCCGGAGACCCGTGCCATCATCGAAAATTATAACTTCAATGCAGCGACTGAAAGTGGTCAATTTGAGGCCACTGTTCTGGAGGGGTTCTTCCGTTATGCCAGTGGTCGGTTGGGCGGCCTTGATAAAGGAACGCATACGGTTATCAAAACTCCAACCGCTCAACTCGGTGTGCGTGGTTCAGAGTTGGAAGGGATGGTTGCAGTGGATGGTACGACCACCTTTGTCCATCAGGAAGGGATTCTCGATATTTCGGATGTTTGGGGACATGGCACAGTAACCCTGTTGGAGCCAGGAACCGCAACCTCGGTCAGTATTCGCCCCGGTCCACCCGAGCCCGTTTTTGATGCGCCAGATTCAGTCACCAGTGTGTTTGAGGAGATGTTACCTCCGGTACCTCAATTCGTCATTGATGTTAACGAGGAGCAGGCGGCAGCGGAAGAGGCAGCTGCTGGTACTGAAGAGGTAACAGTATCCAATGAGTTCGAGTATGAAGGGCTTGAGTTTGAGAATGAGGAGCCAGATGAACTGGTTATCCAGGCGGACAGTGAAGAACAGGTTGAATCCAAGCCACTGACAGTGGAGGAAGAGCCAGTAGATGTAGATACCCTTGGAGAGGGTAGTGTTACTGTAGATGTGATCACCAATGACGCTATCCTTAATGCCAGAGAGGCGGGAGGTAGTGTAGCTGTTACCGGCACAACTGGAGGTGAACTAGCCGAGGT
>JABHIC010000375.1 GCA_018671205.1 Gammaproteobacteria bacterium | reverse complement strand
GCTACCATTGTGGCTCCGGGGCGAGAGCCACGCGTACTGTTGCGACTGTTTGAGCAGCAGCCAGTGGGCACTCTATTTCTGCCAGGACGGCGGCAGCTCGATGCCCGCAAGCGGTGGCTGCTGGGCCATCTGCAGACGTGTGGCACCCTGATTGTAGACGCTGGTGCGGTAGAGGCGTTACGTGAATCGGGTAGAAGCCTGTTGGCGGTGGGTATTCGTGCGGTTGAGGGGCGCTTTCAGCGCGGTGATCTGGTCTCCCTCCAGAGTGAGGCAGGAGAAGAGATTGCCCGGGGGCTGGTCAATTATGCGACAGAGGATGTGGGGAAAATTTTGGGTCAACCCAGTGACCAGATTGAGTCCCTACTGGGCTATATTGATGAAGAAGAGGTGGTTCATCGGGATAATCTGGTGCTGAGATAGTTCACCCCCCGTTAAATCAATGTTAACTATGGTCCGGGCTGAAGCGGTTGATCTGCTCAAAGAGTCGATAGATCTCATCATGGAAGGGGGACTGGAGTATCTGTTCAACCAGTGGTTCTGTCATATCGACCCGGGTATTCAGCACCTCCTGTTTAACCTCAGGCAGTAGAGAGGGGCTCATGCTGAATTCACGTAGCCCCATTCCCAGTAGTAGCCGTGTGTAGCGGTCATCCCCTGCCAGCTCTCCACAGAGAGAGACCGGAATCCCGTTTTTTTTGCTCGCCTGGATGACGTTGTGGATCAGTCTCAGCACTGCGGGGTGGAGAGGGTCAAACAGGTAGTTTACCTGATCATCCGTGCGGTCAATGGCCAGGGTGTATTGAGAGAGGTCATTGGTACCGATGGAGAGGAAATCGAGTCGTTGGGCAAACCCATCGGCGGAGAGTGCAGCGGCTGGCGTCTCAATCATGGCCCCCAGTTTTAGTGCCGGATCAAAACTGAACCCTTCCCGTTTAAGTAGCCGTTTCTCCTCTTCGAGATGGTTCTGGATCTGCACAATCTCGTGCATACTGGTGATCATCGGGATCATCATGCGAATTTTCCCATGCGCCGAGGCGCGCAGGATGGCACGGATTTGTGGAATCAGCAGGTCAAGATATTTGAGTGTGAGGCGAACGGCACGCAGCCCCAGGGCCGGGTTATCCGCGCTCTCCATCTCTGCAGTCGCGGGTATTGGTTTATCGCTGCCAATATCGAGGGTACGAATGGTGAGTGTGGCGCCATCAATCTGCTCCACCACAGACCTGTAGTTCTCATACTGCTCCTCCTCACTGGGCAGGGTCTCCTGGTTGAGAAAGAGGAACTCGGTACGGTAGAGGCCAATATCCCGCCCTCCCGCCTGTAGCATGGCATCAATCTCATCGGGGAGCTCGACATTGCCCTGCAGTGAGACGGAGACATTGTCGCGGGTCACGGCAGCCTGTGAGCGTAATCTGGAGAGGGATACCTTGCGCTCACGTTGCTGCTGTTGCAGGAGGGTATAGTGGGCAATCGTGGAGAGGTCAGAGTTGATCAGGATGATCCCATTATTGCCATTGAGGATGAGTGGTTCCCCATCCTGTAGATAACGGTGGCTGTTGCCTGCCCCCATCACGGTGGGGATATGGAGGCTGCGAGCAAGGATGGCGCTGTGAGAGTTAGGAGCACCATGTTCGGTAATGATGCCGGCGATACTCTGCTGGTGGAGAAGTAAAATATCTGCGGTATTGAGATTGTGGGCCACAATGATTCTTGGGGCACTGGCCTCTTCTGGCTCCAGTAGTTCCTGGGTGTCATTCTCCTGCTGTAATAGCAGCTGCATAATGCGGTTGATAACATGGTCAATGTCATCTTTTCGGGTGCGTAGATAGGGGTCCTCCATCTCCTCAAAGACCTGTACCAGCGTGTCCCGCTGCTGTTTGAGGGCCCACTCCGCATTACAGTGTTGTCGCCGTACCATCTTGATGGGCGCACGGCTGATTGCGCTGTCTTCAAGCATCAGCAGGTGGGCATCAATAAAGTCGGTCACCTCACCAGGAACGCCACTGGGTACCTCAGTGCGGAGCTCAATGAGCTGGTTGCGAGCGCCGTCCAGTGCGCTGTTATAGCGATCGATCTCCGCGTCGATCAGGTACTCGGGTACCGTATATTCGGCAATCTCTGGTTGGCCGTGCTCCATCAGATAGGCCTTGCCGATGGCGATACCCCGAGCGACTCCAATTCCATGTAGCATGATGCTCACTGTGGTTTATCCCCCTTCAGTTGGCGGTGGTGGATGTTGATTTTACAGCGCTGAATCCAGCTGTTTTCTCCGTTATCCTCTGACTGCTCTTGTAGATTTAGCAGGGCAGCGGCTATTTTTTCTACCAGATAGACCGATCGGTGCTGGCCTCCGGTACAGCCGATGGCAATGGTTAGATAGCAGCGCTCACTAGAGAGAAAGTGAGGAATCCACCGTGTCAGATAGTGTTCAATATCGGCGGCCATCTCTGGCCCCTGCTGGGTCTGTTCCAGAAAAGTGACAACTTCACGGTTCTGGCCAGTGAGTTGGCGTAGTTCAGGGTTCCAGTGGGGGTTGGGGAGGCAGCGCGCATCAAATAGAAAGTCGGCATCACGAGGGGCTCCCTGTTTGAAGCCAAAAGATTGCAGCTTCAGAAAGAGCGGGGGCTGATCCTGTCCGGTGATTCCCTGGATCTGGGCACGTAGCTGGTAGATGGTGGTTTGTGAGCTGTCTAGGCGGAAATGGGCGGCAGCCGCAATGGGAGCCATCTGCTCAATCTCCCGGAGAATAGCCTCATCCAGTGCGGGATAGTCCCGCTTGAGGGGGTGGGGGCGGCGTGACTCACCAAAACGCCGGGTAATCGTCTTGAGGTCAGCCTCGATAAAGATCAGTTTGCACTGGAGCTCGCTGCTGTTTTGGTTGAGCTGGTTCAGCAGTTCGGGCAGTTGTTGAAGGTTCTTGGAGCGATTACGGGCATCAATGGAGAGGCCAATATGGGTGAATTTCCCCTGTAGTGTGGGCAGTGTCTCCGTGGTAAAGGTGGAGAGCAGCTCAATCGGGAGGTTGTCAATACAGTACCCCCCCTGGTCCTCAATGGCGTGAAGAGCAACACTCTTTCCTGCGCCGGAGAGCCCGCTAATGACAAAGAGAAACATGGCTGGTACTCCGGCAACCTCGGTTTAAATATCCCCACTCCCCATGAGGTGGCCTTTCAGTCACCCGTGGAGAGAGCAGGGGGAGTGTTGACAGGGGGTGTTTAGCGGCGGCTTTTCTGCTTCTCTTTATGTTTGAGAACCTGACGATCCAGTTTGTCAATCAGCCCATCGATTGCGGCATACATATCTTCGTCGGTGCACTCTGCAAAGATGTCAGCGCCGCTGACATGTAGTGTTGCCTCTGCTTTTTGGCGCAGTTTTTCAACACTAAGAACAACATGAACATTGGTTACATTATCAAAATGGCGCTCCAGCTTGGACACCTTCCCGGTGACATACTCATTGAGTGGTGGGGTGACTTCAACATGGTGACCGGTAATATTCAGCTGCATTGTGTACTCCTAGTTGTCTAAAGTGATCGTTTACGTTCATTCGATGGAG
>JABHIC010000374.1 GCA_018671205.1 Gammaproteobacteria bacterium | reverse complement strand
TGAGGCAAAGAAGGCATTCATATCGACCAGCAGAATCACCCGTTCCCAATGTTCAGCGGGGGCATCATGATCCGTCGGATTGTATCTATTTTTCTGCACCACACATTCACACTACCGGATGGATAATCCCCCCATCCTTTTACGTGCAATCTCGTTTGCTGCCCGCTCTACGGCATCGTAGTGTGACTGCCATACCCGGCTCTTCTTATGGCTCCAGAGCAGGAAGATTAGTAGCAGGATGGCAGGTATGATTGTCAGTATATGGACCACTTCAGTTCTCCTTATGTTCTTTTACAGAGTATACATAACAAAGAACATAAGGAGAACCAAAAAGTCTATTTTTAGAGGTGCCCTTAAGCCACAAGCTCTAAAGCGGCTTTACTCAGGAGAGCTCTTCTGTGGTCGGAAGCCAGATCTCCAGAGTTGCCCCACGCCCCACCCCATCACTCTCCATCTCAATACTCCCTCCAATCGCCCTGATAAAGTTAGCACTCTCATGCAAGCCCAGGCTCCCCTTCTTCTCTCCCTTGGTGTGAGCGAAGTTGAACAGGGTTTTGATTCTCTCTTTCTCAATACCGATACCATTGTCCTCGATCGTTAACCGCAGACCGGATTGGTTGGTACGGAGCTGACTCACGAGCGTTATGATAATTCTTCCATCTCCACGCTCTCTCTGCTCGATCGCCCAGATGCTGTTTTTAATCAACCGCAGAAGCACCTGAAAGAGCTGGTTTCTGGGTAAAAAAAGATCCTCCAGCCCCGGCTCAATCTCAACTTCAACGGTAATCCCCGCCTGGTCGGTCTCAGATTCAAATCTCAGCAACAGATCCTCAAAAAAGAAGCCAGAGTGGAATTGAGTACAGGTAAAACTCGGTTTCTCTTGACTATTTTGCAGACGAATCACATTTTCGATGTCATCCAGCCCCCCTTTCAGCCCCTTAATAGCCACGCTGAAGTATTTCTTGTTGCTGTTCTTGATGATCCCAAGGGTCGCCTGCAGGGTCTGCTGAAACTTCTCCTTGGGCCACTCCTCTGAATGCTGCTTCTCAAGCGCCACATTAACCGCCTGACTCGTCTTTCCGAGCCAGCTCTCGCCCATCTCCATTCTCAGTACATGCCCCTGCAACCCAGTGATAATGTTGCCAATATTGTGCATAATGCTGGCAGACATTTCGGAGATGCCCGACTGGAATGCGACCATGGCCTCTTTCTCTTTCAGCTTATACTGTTCGGAAATATCTCGAATCAGGACCAGTTTAAGGCTCTCTGCCGACTCCATAGGCAGTGGAGTAAGGGTAAACTCTAACAGCAGACGCTTCCCATCACTGGAGAAAAAGAGGCTCTCACGACACTGCTCCTCAGACTCCACCATCATGGTCACCTTCTGCTCCAGCTCCTGAGGAAAGAGCTCCAGAAACGGGCAACCACTCAGATAGTCCGCCTCCTTCTGCGAGAAGAGCTGCTCTGCTGCAGGGTTGTGTATCGCAACCCTCTGCCCACTATCGAGAACAAAAAGAGCATCCCCCATGTTCTCCATAATGGAGGAGAGTTTCTGGTTACTGCGCGCCAGGTTCATGGTGCGCTCTTCAACCTTCCCTTCGAGAGAGAGATTGAGCTGATTCAACTGGCGAGTCGAGAGCTCCAACTCTGTCGACATTCGGTTGAAAAAGTGGATAGTCTCTGCGATCTCATCACTACCTTTCGCTGGAATCTGTATCCCCAGCTTTCCAGAGGATATTTCACTCGATGCATTTCTCAACACCTCCAGCTGACGCACCAGCCAACTACCGAGTATAAAGGAGAAGAGTGCTGATATAAGAATTTCTGCCAGTGCCAGCAAACTGGCGTTCCAGGTTGCTCTGGAGAGCCGCTCAGTCACCGGTCTTGTGGTTACGCCCAACTCCACTCTGCCATAGGGGATACCCGACTCCTCAATGGGGGCACGAATATCGAAGATATTATCGGTAACACTGTCCAGCCCCGTATCAGAGTGAAATGTCCCCTCCACCTCTCGGCTCTCGCCCCCAACGGCCAGTAACTGCTCCCGATCATAAACCCGCACGTAGACCAGCCCAGGATTTTTCATCAGTTCGGAGACAAAGCTCTCCAGAGTGGCCAGATCAAAAGAGAGTACCGAATCTTTGACCATGGAGGAGAAGAGAGAGGCTGTGGTCTGAGCCTGCTCTACCAACTGCAGCTCACTGGAGCGCCTCATCTGCTCCATACTCGACCAGACCAGAAACAGCAGCAGCGTGATCTCAATCAGCGCCACCCCCAGAATGGTCTTATATCGAAAGGACACGACGATCCAGATGGCTACAGATCAGGCACACTATTGTCCTGTTTTCAGATCATCCAGCAGATCAATTTTTAGTGCACGAACGTCATCCCAATCCTGATGAGAGGCCGACTCAAACCCCTTAAAGTTGATCGCAAAGAGAAATGGCGTAGCGGCGGGTTCACTATTCATCGCCAGCAATGACTGCTGAATTTTCTGCACTGCCTGTTGATCGACTGAGGGGTGGGCCGCAAAAGCGTGGGGGGTAAAGGTATTGGAGGTCCAGAAAACCCTTAGCTGTTTGCGAACCCCTGGCTCCGTATTATTGAAGGTACGAACGACTCCACCACCCGCAGGGAAGAGCCCCTTGGCGACAGAGCGATAAACAGAGTCATGTGACTTTACATATTGGGGGGTAAATTCCACCCCGATCTCTTTCAGTTCAGCACGAGAGAGGATGCTGGCAGCAAAGGCGGCGGGGGAGGGAAAGGCTAGTTTGCTGCCGTTGAGTTCAGCCAGTGTCTCAATCGTGGCATCTTTACGGGCCACCATAATCCCCTTGATACGCTTATTTTTCTGTTTAGCAAAAGCGCGATAGCCCGGCGTCTCCCCAAACACGGTGTAGTGATAGGGGTTCATATAAGCCAGATCATACTCTCCCTGCTTGAGTCTACGCTCAAACTCCGGAATATTGGGGGCTGTCCTGAAACGGATATCCAGTCCCGTTTTTTCACTGAGATAGTGGAGAATGGGGCCCCACTTCGTAACTATTCAGGGGTCATTTCCATAAACTCAGGCCACCGTCTCTCATAGAGCAGTC
>JABHIC010000373.1 GCA_018671205.1 Gammaproteobacteria bacterium | reverse complement strand
GAATCAGCGCACTCGACATCTGCTCAAAATATTGCGAGGCCGCCATCCCCTGATTGTCGATATACTGATGCCACCCCTTCCAGCCAAACAGTAGTGCCAGCCCGACCGCCACTCCAGTGATGAGCGAGGTTCCATTCTCGCCCCACCACTTTTTCAGTATCTCAATCTCTTCCTGATCGGTTGTATTAAACTCCATAATTTCCCTCTACTCTTCCTGTTTATCGTTCCAAAAACCCAGAATTATACCGCGCCAACCACTCCACCACAGCATCGATTGAGAGACTCTTCTGTGCATCCTCTCCCAACAGATCTTTGACCGTGATTACCCCCTGTTCCAGCTCATCCTCACCCACGATCAGCGCATAACGGGCACCTGAACGGTCTGCCCGTCTGAATTGTGCCTTGAAGCTTCCGCCACCGAGGTTGGTCATCATTCTCAGCCCTGGCAATGCACTCCTTAACTGTTCGGCTAGCGCCAGTCCGGCATGAGCAGCGGCTTCTCCGGCAAGTACCAGATAGATATCCAGCTTTGTCTCCCCCGTCTCCTCACCCTGTTCCCTGATCAGCTCAATCAATCGCTCCAGACCCAGTGCAAAACCGACTGCAGGGGTTGCCTTGCCGCCAATCTGCTCCACCAGTCCATCATAACGTCCCCCCGCACAGATGGTCCCCTGTGCTCCCAGCAGATCCGTCACCCACTCAAAAACGGTACGTCCATAGTAGTCCAACCCCCGAACCAGACGTGGGTTTATCTCATAACTGATTCCCATCTGCTCCAGTAGCCGCTGGAGCTGCTCAAAATGGGTGCGATCCGCCTCATCCAGAGACTCCTCCAGCACCGGAGCCTGCGCGATCAGATCCGCCAATGCTGGATTTTTACTATCCAGAATCCGCAGTGGATTACTCTCCAGTCGCCGCAGACTATCCTCATCGAGCTGCTGCTGATGCGCCCTGAGATAAGTCACCAGTCGACTACGGTATTTTTCCCGGGAGGCCACCGAACCGAGTGAGTTGATCTGCAGGGTGACCCGCTTGACCCCCAACCGACGCCAGAGCCGTGCCGACAGTGCAATCAGTTCCGCATCAACATCTGGCCCCTCCAGCCCAAAAACCTCAACCCCCAGTTGATGAAACTGACGATAACGCCCTCGCTGTGGACGCTCATGGCGAAACATTGGCCCCCTGTACCAGAGACGTTGAGCCTGACCACGCAGCAGATTATTCTCAACCACCGCTCGCACACAACCCGCTGTCCCCTCTGGGCGCAGAGTCAGACTATCCCCATTGCGATCATCGAAAGTGTACATCTCTTTCTCGACAATATCGGTGACCTCACCAATCGTGCGCTTGAATAGCTCGGTCTTCTCCACAATCGGCATACGGATCTCCTGATAACCGTAGCCATTGAGTACCTCCTGTAACACCCGCTCAACCGACTGCCACAGGGATGTCTCAGCCGGTAGCTGATCACTCATTCCACGAATTGACTGAACCTTATTACTCATTACTCCACTCCAACTCCACGCCTGCTACTCCTCTCATGGTCTGCTGATATTAACGGACAGCTCTAAAAATGGATTTTTTCAGTGGTTGCTGCACACTGTCCTAACCGTTGTCAAGATGGGCTCGCACCTGCTGCTCCAGCTCATCAATGAGCTCACTATTCTCCACCTTATGGTCAGGAACACCATTCAGGTAGATGAGATTTGGAGCCCCTCCAGTAACCGCTACAGCCACCTCTTTAGCCTCTCCGGGGCCATTAACCACACAACCAATTACCGCCACATCAATCGGTTCAATAATATTCTCCAGCCGCTCTTCGAGCGCATTCACAACCGCTATGACATCAAAATTTTGCCGTGAACAGGAGGGGCAGGCGATCAGATTGACCCCTTTGCTACGCAACCGGAGGCTCTTCAGAATATCAAACCCCACCTTGATCTCCTCTAGCGGATCTGCTGCCAGGGAGACCCGAATAGTGTCACCAATCCCCTCTGCGAGCAGCAGTCCCAGCCCTACAGAGGACTTGACCGCACCACTGCGCAGACCACCTGCCTCGGTGATACCGAGATGAAGTGGCTGATCAATCTGCTCAGCCAGCAGACGGTAGGCGGCCACGGTCATAAAAACATCCGAGGCCTTCAGGCTCACCTTGTATTGCTGAAAATCGAGCCGATCGAGAAAGTCGATATGACGCTGAGCCGACTCCAGCATCGCCTCCGGGGTGGGCTCGCGGTATTTTTTCTGCAGATCTTTCTCCAGCGACCCCGCATTGACCCCGATTCGAATCGGAATATTATGATCTCTGGCAGAGGCAACCACCTCACCAACACGTGCCTCATTGCCGATATTTCCGGGATTGATGCGCAGACAGTCGACCCCCAGCTCCGCAACCCGCAACGCAATTTTGTAATCAAAGTGGATATCGGCAACCAGAGGCAGCGTGATCTGTTGGCGAATCTGACCAAAGGCCTCAGCCGCCTCCATATCGGGAATCGATACCCGAACGATATCGGCCCCCACCTGCTCCAATGCCCGAATTTGGGCAACGGTTGCTGCCACATCCGTGGTTTTGGTATTGGTCATACTCTGTACAGAGATCGGGGCATCGCCCCCCACCGCCACATCTCCCACATAGATTTTGCGGCTTACCCTGCGCTGAACCGGAGAGGGGAGATTCACTCCTGCCCGCCTAACAGAAACTGGGCAATGTTGTTGTCATCGATATAGTTGAGGTGGTCAAATGGTTCACCATTGAACTGAACCCGGACACCAATGGCATTCCCCAGGTTGACCTCCAGTGGTAGCGTCCCCTCAAAGGTCTCAATAGCCCCAGCATCCAGCATCCGCTTCACCAACACACGTCCCAACCCATCAACTACCTGAGTCCAGGAGTCATCAATATAACGAATCGTTACCATGCCTCGTGTCACCGCAGGAACATCCGCCAGAATCCCCTCGGGTTCGGCTATAAGCACCCCCTCTACCCCACTCTCTTCTACATATTCACTCTCATCCTCATTCTCTACATCCTCTCCCAGATCATCCGCAAGGCGCTCCTCCGCGCTCTCCTCTACACTGACCGGCTCCTCTCCCTGTCGCTCTGCGGATTCTGTTGCTACCGGCTCTTCTGTCACCTTCACCTCTGTCGCCTCCTCAATACGGGGCTCTGCGGCCAGAGAGGGCGTTGTCGTCTCCGCTACCCCGGCTCTCTCTTCTCCCTCTACCTCAGCCGCTGAGGGGAGTGCTTCTTCTGCCCCCTCCTGGAGTAAACGATAGTCGGATAACTCTCCACCCGTTATCAGCCACCCCGCTACCAGCGCAACCACAATCAACAATGGCCACAACAGGGTATGTCTCTTTGCTGTGAGTAGCGGCTCAGTATGAGGATGCTGATCTGACAAGAATTTCTGCGGCGCTGAGGGGTCAATCTCAACCTTGAGAAAGCGGGCATAGTTTCGCAAAAAACCCTTGTAATAGACCTCGGGTAACCCCTCTGGTGGGCCACTATCTTCCTCAAAAGCACGCAGCAATACCACGTCCAACTTCAGGTGATGAGCGATATCCTGTAGATTAAGCTCACCCTGCTTGCGTTTCGCACGCAGCCGCTCCCCCAGTGATCCCTGCAGAGAGATTCCATGTACGGAG
>JABHIC010000372.1 GCA_018671205.1 Gammaproteobacteria bacterium | reverse complement strand
GGCGGCACGGTAATTGTCCTTGCTCATACGAATAAGCGACCAGATAAAGGTGGAAAAGGTATTCCCGGAGGAACCAGTGATCTCTTAGATGATGCAGATGCAGGCTATGTACTGAATGTTGTTGAGAACGATGTTGCTGGCAAGCGTAAAGTTGTTGATTTCACAGAGGTCAAATTAAGAGGCGGAGAGGATCACAGCAAAGTTTTCCAATACAGCACAGCAAAGGGTATCAGCTACCGGCAGAGACTGGACTCAGTGGAACGACTCACTGATGAGCGCCAGGAGGCCATGGAGCAAGACCGGATCGTACAGCTGGATCAGCCTGCCATCGCTGCCATTACTGAGCTCATCCTGAGTGGCAGCAATTCGAAGATGGAGATCGTGAAGCAAGGCGCGGTAGCTGCGGGTGTTAGCCAGGGGGTGATCAAGGAGGTTATCGATCGCTACATTGGAAAGTTATGGCAATTCAATACCGAGGCACGAGGTAAGCAAGTCTTTGAATTGATGGGTGAATTGTAATGAATGTAAGCACTGATACGAATGAATGAGTGTGAGTGGCTGCTTAGATTTGGCTAAGCTCCAATAGCCCTAATGCTGACACCATTGGCGTTGGGTCTTATATGAGTTAATCAATGACAGAAAGGACTGAATAACATGAAGATAAAGCTGACCCAATCGATCATCAGTAAGGGCCTCCACTGCCCTCCTGACCGCAGGGGCATAGAGTATGTTGATGCCGCCCAACCCGGCCTCTACATCCTTTGCCGGAGAGATAGCGACATTCAAAGCTACTTCCTGCGCTACACAAACCGACTCGGCAAAACTGCCCACCTCCTGCTGGGGCGAGTCGCAGAGATGACACTTAAGGAGGCGAGATACAGAGCCAAAGAGGAGAGGGCTAAAATTAGAGAAGGGGCCGACCCAAGAGCAGACATAAAAGCCATCAACGACAGACCGACTCTGACCGAGTTCTATTTCTCTACCTACCTTCCCAGAATCAAGCTGAGGAACCGATCCTGGAAGAGTGCCGACCTCATCTTCAAGAAGCGACTCCAGCCAAAATGGGGGGATCGTCGTCTGGATACCATCACCAAAGCAGAGGCAGAGAGCTACCTCTCTGAACTGCTGAGTGAAGGCAATGCACCGGCAACCGCAGATCATGTCATCAAGACCCTGCGTAACATCCTCTCCGTAGCAGTGAGCTATGAAATTATCGATCGCAACAGACTCTCAGGAGTCGCCCTTATTCTTCAGGACAACAAAGTGCAGCGATTGCTGACCGAGGATGAGTTGCAGCGACTGATCCGGGTGCTCAACGAGGATGAGACCGTAGCGTCAGATGTGGCCATGCTTGCACTATTAACCGGGGCAAGAATGGGGGAACTCCTTAATGCTCAATGGGAGCAGATTGACAGAGAGAGCAATGTGTGGCGCATTCCAGCCAGCATCAGCAAATCCAAGCGATCCAGAACCGTCCCCCTCTCAGAAGTAGCAATGGAGTTACTGGAGAGTCTTGGAACAGAAGGGATGAGCGAATGGCTATTTGTGAGTTCCAGAAAGAGAGCTGGCAAGTTGGCTCGGTTAACCACAGTGCAGAAGGCATGGCGGATGCGGCTGAGAGTAGCGGCGGGCTTGGATGATCTTCGTTTCCATGACCTTAGGCACCAATACGCCTCAATGCTCGTGAATAACAACGTGCCGATTTACCAAGTATCCAAGCTGCTTGGGCACCATTCAGTTACCCAGACAGAGCGCTACAGCCACCTTGGTAGCGGAGCCATGCAAGAGGCGTCTGCCGTGGTTGGTAGCATCATCTCTGCTGCAATGGACTCTGAGGCCGCGTGACAGCAGAGGGGTGACGGCTGCCACCTCGTATGCCCCATTAAGCCACGACCCCCAAAAGAGACGGGGGAGGTAATGGGGATAATCTAACCACATCTCCCCCCAGCGGGGTAGCCCAGAGAGAGATCCAGTCCTGATTTCGGAACCTCTTCGGCAAGAAAATTAGGCAATTTCTGTTACCATTCTTTGGGTTACGGTGTGAGGTATCCAGCTGAGCAGCAGGCAGACTTCGGCATGCCTTCGGTATTAGAGGCAAAGGTAGGGTATTTGATTGATTTTAATCAATAAAAACATTTAGTCCATTCTCCTTTTAATCCGATGGTCGAGCGTTCAAATCGCTCACGGCCCACCATCTAAATCAACGCCTTACCTGCTTTTGTGGGTAGGGCGTTTTTCTTTGAGGTAATTCATAGGTAATATCGGGAGCAAATTAGGTGATTTCTAGCCTGATTGCACCCTTCAACCACCAAAGAACACCCAAGCCAAAAAGGTACCCTATTTCCCAGCATACCGAAACAAAAACGCCCCCCAGGTACAGGGCGTACTCTAATTGAGGGGGGTGGGTGAAATAGATATATAGTGTCGCTTACGCGATGGGCTGGATATATTTTTTGGCTCAGAATCTGCTATAGAGAGCATGCAGAGAACGTCATAATCTTGACTCATGTTGCAATAACATCTTCAAGGGAGCAATATTAGCCATCAGCAATCAAAGATTGCCTGAGATACTCGAGGAATGATAATGAAACAGATCATTAAATTTGCACTGATGCTCACAGTACTGGTAACAGCATCTGTAGAGGCTGCTTATATCAAAGTAGATGCTAGTGGTAATGCTCTAGCAGACTCGGCGACTTCTTGGAGCTGTGTCTATGATGATGTGAGTGAGCTGCTATGGGAAAAGAAGACAGATGATGGAGGAATTCATGACAAGGACAACACTTATCGCTGGGGTGGGATAGGTGCTGAGGGTACAGGAGGAGTGAGATACGATGACTGGGATAGTCTTGTCAACGGCAGCAACAGTGAGACTCTCTGTGGAGTAACCGGTTGGATAGTACCCACAATAGGCGAATTAAGTACTGTTGTGGTTACAAGTAGCGATCGTACTTCTGTCGATACCAGCTTCTTTCCGCATTTTCG
>JABHIC010000371.1 GCA_018671205.1 Gammaproteobacteria bacterium | reverse complement strand
GACCAAAGCGCTGCTCTCCAAAGTAGTTAGGAATCCCCCGCTCTCTGATCTGTTGTAGCCGCTGCTCCACTGCGGCCTGATCCCCCTCCAACGCTCTCAGCTGTAGCTGAAAATGGTTACCCTGCAGTGCCCCTCTACGCAGTTTACGGTGGTGGGGCACAACCTGCAGCAGTGTCAGCCGTTGCCCCTCTGGAGGCAGTCTCTCCAGTTCAGCCCACTCTGGCTCCTCTTTTCCGGCAATATCGACCGAGAACCATTGGCGAGTGACCGCATAACGGTCCTTGAGTCCCGCCAACCCCACATCCCGTTTTTTGATCCCGACCAATTTGGCTAGCTGGGTTGCAACCCAGTCACTATTAATATCCCGTTTCTCGATCTCCACCATGCGGTGCTGCCCCTCCCCTGAGGGGGAGAAACCGAGATCCTCAACCACACGAAAATCCTCCGGACACCCTCGTACTGTGGCCGTGGCCACCGGGCCACCGTGGGCATAGGGAAGTGCACTCATTCGATCCATTCAATCAATCACTCAATAGCAGGGTGATCGCATGGACAGCAACCCCTTGCCGCTGTCCAACAAAACCCAGTTTTTCGGTAGTGGTCGCTTTTACACTGATCTGTTTCAGTGCCACCTGCAGATCTTCTCTCAACCGCTGACGCATCGCTAAAATATGGTCCATCAATTTCGGAGCCTGCGCCACAATGGTGAGATCCACATTGCCAACCCGATACCCCTCTGCAGCAATACGCCGAACCACCTCGCGCAGAAAGATCCGGCTATCCATATTCCTGTATTGCTCATCCTGGTCGGAAAAGAGCTGTCCGATATCCCCCAGCGCGGCCGCTCCCAGCAGTGCATCACAGAGCGCATGTATCGCCACATCCCCATCGGAGTGGGCCTTGAAACGGCGATTATGGGGTACCTTAACCCCGCAGAGTATCAGGTGGTCGCCTGGCTCAAAGGCGTGTACATCAAAACCGTGGCCAATTCTCACTGCGCTCGACTCCTCTGCAAAATCTCCTCTGCCAGTATTAGATCGCCCGCCTGGGTCACTTTCAGGTTGGTTGCGCTCCCCTCTACCAGTTGTGGCCGGAAACCGGCACGCTCAATAGCCTGAGCATCATCCGTCACAACAGAGCCATCCTTCCGACACTGCTGCAGCGCATCCCGTAACATCCCTAGACGAAACAGCTGTGGGGTCAGGGCTCGCCAGAGTACTGTGCGCTCTACGGTCTCAATAATCTCTTGTTCCACTCCCGCACGTTTGATGGTGTCAGTAACCGGGGTCGCAAGAATCCCCCCTACCGGATGCTCCACCAGTGTGCGCACCAGCTGGCTCAAATCCTGATGAGTGAGACAGGGGCGAGCCGCATCATGGACCAGTACCCAGTCATCATCTTCCGCACGTTGACTCAACCACTCCAGCGCACTCAATACGGAGTCGGAGCGCTCTCTGCCACCCTCCACCTGTTGAATACGCTCTGGGGCACTCCACGCTAAAGCAGGCCACCAGGGGTCATCGAGCGCAGTGGCCACCACCACTTTTTCTATCACATCGAGAGAGAGCAGCCGCTCAATACTCTGCTGAATAACCGTTGATGTCGCGAGGGGCAGGTACTGTTTGGGGCGGTCAGCATTCATCCGTGCGCCGACTCCTGCGGCCGGAACCACCGCCCAGATCACTGGATCACCTCTGCGCACTGGCCACGCTCATTGCGACCCCTCTTTTCCAGAGTATCGACCATCGAGACCACATAGAGCTCTCCCGGCTTCACCATTCCCAGCTCACTCCTGGCCCGCTCTTCCAGCGCCTCTTTACCACTTTTAAGGTCAATTACCTCTGCCCGTAGCTCACGGTTACACGCCTCTAACTGCTGGTTCAGCTCAATCTGCCGCACGATATCCTCCTCCATCTCCCAGAGATAAGGCACCCCTTTGGGGCCAAGCCAGAGCTTGTATTGCAACACGAAAAACAGCAGTAGCAGTGCCACCATCCAGTGGCGAAGGGTGATGGCTACACCACGAATCCTCCAGCCTGGGAGCTTACCGGGCAAGAGTCTGACCAGCCCCTATCCTCTCAGGTGAGGCAGGTTATAGAAGGCCCCGAGTCCGGCATACACAGCCTCCTCTCCCAGCTGCTCCTCAATCCGGATTAACTGGTTGTATTTGGCAATACGGTCTGAGCGGGAGAGTGATCCAGTCTTAATCTGTCCGGCACCGGTGGCTACTGCCAGGTCGGCGATAGTAACGTCCTCGGTCTCACCACTACGGTGGGATACCACGGCGGTATAGCCCGCATCCTGGGCCATCCGAATCGCTGCCAGCGTCTCAGTCAGGGTGCCGATCTGGTTGACCTTGATCAGAATAGAGTTACCAATAGACTTCTGAATCCCCTCTCTGAGAATTGTGGTATTGGTCACAAAGAGATCATCACCCACCAGCTGTATTTTATCCCCCAGCCGCTCGGTCAACTGCTTCCAGCCATCCCAGTCTCCCTCATCGAGCCCATCCTCAATGGTGAGAATGGGGTACTGATCCACCCAGCTGGCCAATACATCGATCATCCCGGTGGCATCCAATATTTTGCCCTCTGAGGCGAGGTTATACTTTCCCTGTTGATAAAATTCTGAGCTGGCGGCATCAATTCCCAGATAGATCTCACTACCCGCCTTGAACCCCGCCTTGTCGATGGCCTGCAAAATGACCTCAATCGCCGCCTCGTTGGAGGATAGGTTGGGGGCAAACCCTCCTTCATCACCAACGGAGGTATTCATCCCCTGTGCGGAGAGTACCCCTTTCAGGGCATGAAATATCTCGGCACCATAGCGTACCGCCTCTGTGATCGAGTCCGCACCCACAGGAACAACCATAAACTCCTGCAGGTCAATACTATTATCGGCATGCTCCCCGCCATTGATGATGTTCATCATCGGCACCGGCATCTTGTACCCCTGAGTACCCTCTGGCGTAAGGTAACGGTAGAGGGGTATTTTCTGCTCATTGGCGGCAGCATGAGCCACGGCCATCGATACCGCCAGCAGTGCATTGGCACCCAGACGCCCCTTGTTCTCCGTACCGTCCAGATCGATCATCATCTGGTCGATCTCCTGCTGTTCCGTGACCTCCATGCCTTTCAGGATCGTGTTGATCTCGCCATTGACGTTGGCAACCGCATTCAACACCCCTTTTCCACCGTAACGGCTCTTATCACCATCACGCAGCTCAACTGCCTCACGTGACCCGGTGGAGGCACCGGAGGGGACGGCAGCTCTACCCGTTGTACCGGAGGCAACGGTAACCTCTACCTCTACCGTTGGGTTTCCACGGGAGTCTATAATCTGGCGGGCAATAATATGGGTAATTTCTGACATGGCTGGGCTAATCCTATGCTTCTGTATTATTCTTGGAGTGGATGGTTTACTTTGATAACGGCGCATTATAGCAGAGAGTAGGGAAGCATCCGCTAATATGAAATGGTTAATCTTCCCTCTAAGTTTCAGCGCAAAATTCAACAGTAAAGGGCACCTATAAAACGTTTCACCGTTATGATTGCTGTTTTGGTTCGTATGGAGTCCAGATCAATGTACCGCCCAACTATTCAGACCGATGTACTGATTATCGGTGCCAGTGCCTCGGGGTTAATGTGTGCGATGGGGGCTGGGAGGCGGGGACGCAGGGTGGTTGTACTGGACCATGCGAACCGCGCAGGCAAGAAGATCCTCATCTCCGGGGGGGGACGTTGTAACTTCACCAATCAGGAGGTGAGTGCAGACCACTACCGCTCTCACAACCCCCATTTCTGCAAATCGGCACTCAGCCGCTTTACCCAGTGGGATTTTATTGCTCTGCTCGACCAATACCAGATCGCCTACCATGAGCGGGATCATGGCCGGCTCTTCTGTGACCACAGCGCCGGAGATATTCTCTCCATGCTGCTTGCCGAGTGTAGCAAGAGCGATGTTGAGATCTCCCTGAACCAGACAGTGGGGACGATTCGAAAGGAGGGGGAGACTTTTATCGTAGAGGCTGAAGAGGTCTGCTATCAGGCCGGGGCGCTGGTGATGGCCAGTGGCGGTCTATCTATTCCTAAAATGGGAGCCAGCCCCATTGGTTACAAGATCGCCAAACAGTTTGGCCACCATATCTGGCCCACCACAGCTGGACTGGTTCCCCTCACCCTGCAGAGAGAGGATAAGGAGAGGTTCGGACCACTCTCCGGGATTGCTGTGGAGGCGGTGGTACGGAGTGAACACCATCAGTTCCGAGAGAACATTCTCTTTACCCATCGTGGTCTGAGTGGGCCGGCTATTCTACAGATCTCCTCCTACTGGAACCCCGGAGAGTTTATCCAGATCAATTTTTTACCTGACCTTGATATGGCAGATCTCCTCAATAAAGAGCGGCTAATTCACCCCAAGAGTCAACTAAAAAGCATCATCAACCGCCTGCTACCCCGACGCCTGGTGCTCACCTTGCTCGGCCAAACACTGGCTGAGTCTACCCTGCACTCCCTTTCACCGAGTCAGCTGGATGAGGTCGCTGAACGGCTCCAGAATAGCTCACTTCAACCGAACGGAAGCGAGGGCTATCGAACCGCTGAGGTGACCCTGGGGGGGGTGGACTGTAACGAACTCTCCTCCAAAACGATGGAGTCCGCCAGGGTGTCGGGGCTCTATTTTGTGGGCGAGGTGGTGGATGTCACAGGCTGGCTGGGCGGCTACAACCTGCAGTGGGCCTGGTCATCCGGCTGGTCTGCCGGAGAGGTGGTGTAGGGCAACTGTAGATCAGCTCAGAGTTCCAACTCCGCAAACCCCAACCTTTTTACACTTTGATCAATCTCTTTCAGTGTCTCCAGCAGGGGTTCTATCTCCCCCAGTGGCCACGCATTGGGGCCATCACTCAGTGCCTGATCCGGGTTGGGGTGGGTCTCCATAAAGAGGCCGGAGATACCGGCCGCCACCGCTGCACGAGCCAGTACCGGGACAAATTCACGCTGCCCCCCGGAGCTTCCTCCCTGCCCTCCCGGGAGTTGTACCGAGTGGGTGGCATCAAAGACCACCGGACACTCCGTCTCACGCATCACCGCCAGTGAGCGCATATCAGAGACCAGATTATTGTAGCCGAAGCTGGCACCGCGCTCACAGACCATGATCTGCCCATTGCCGGTTGCCTTCGCCTTCTCGGTAACATTTTTCATATCCCACGGGGAGAGAAACTGCCCCTTCTTGATATTGACCGGCAGCCCCTGTCGGGCCACACTCTGGATAAAGTTGGTCTGACGGCAGAGGAAGGCGGGAGTCTGCAGCACATCGACGACAGCACTCACCTCGTCCAGTGGGGTATCTTCATGCACATCGGTCAACAGCGAGACGCCCAGTTGATCTTTCACCTTGGCGAGGATGGATAACCCCTCCTCCAACCCCGGCCCACGATAACTGGAGAGGGAGGTGCGGTTGGCCTTGTCGAAGGAGGATTTATAGATAAAAGGGATCCCCAGCCGGTCGGTGATCTCTTTTAATTGACCTGCGGTATCAAGGGCCAGCTGCTCGCTCTCGATCACACAGGGACCTGCGATCAGAAACAGTGATCGATCCACTCCAACCTCAACACCACATAGTTCCATTATCTATCTCTCTAATCCTGTTGTGCCTACTGTGAATAGTTTCATAAATTCCTACGCTACCCTCTATTTCCGTGCCTGTCGATATTGTAGCGCAGCACTGACAAACCCATTGAAGAGTGGATGTCCATCTCGTGGGGTAGAGGTGAACTCCGGGTGGAACTGGCAGGCCACAAACCAAGGGTGGTCACTCAGCTCCACCATCTCGACCAGTTCACCATCCACAGAGCGGCCGGAGAAATGCATGCCTGCCGATGCCAGAGGCTCGACCAACTGGCTATTGACCTCATAACGGTGGCGGTGGCGCTCCACCACCTGATCCACACCATAGAGCTTGTGAACCAGGGTATCGGCTCCCAGATTACAGGCCTGTCCACCCAGGCGCATGGTTCCACCCAGATCAGAATGTTCATCGCGCTGCTCAAGTGAGCCATCCGCCGCCTGCCACTCTGTTACCAGGGCGACCACCGGGTACGGGGTCTGCGGATCAAATTCGGTACTGTGTGCGCCGGCCATGTTCGCCATATGTCGCGCATACTCAATGACCGCAACCTGCATCCCCAGGCAGATTCCCAGATAGGGGATCTTCTTCTCCCGGGCAAACTGGACGGCTGCAATTTTCCCCTCCACCCCCCGTTTGCCAAATCCCCCCGGTACCAGAATCGCATCCAGGCCATCCAGACAGCTCACATCACAACGCTCCAGCGCCTCTGAATCGAGGTACTCAATTTTGACCTTGGTATCGGTATGGATACCGGCATGAATCAGTGACTCGGAGAGTGATTTATAGGCCTCCGTCAGGTCCATATATTTCCCTACCATCCCCACCGTCACCTCGTGATGCGGGTTCTCCTGACGCTCTACCACCCGCTTCCAGTCACTCAGGTCGGCCTCTGGCTGCTCCTCGATACGAAACTTCTTCACCACAATCTGGTCCAGCCCCTGCTCATGTAGCAGCATCGGAATCTGGTAGATACTGTTGACATCGACCGCCGAGAAGACCGCCCGCTCCTCCACATTGGTGAAGAGTGCAATCTTGGCACGCTCCCCTTCGGGAAGGGGGCGATCCGAGCGGCAGATGAGAATGTCGGGCTGAATACCGATACTGCGTAGCTCTTTGACCGAGTGTTGGGTCGGTTTGGTCTTTAGCTCACCGGCGGTTGGAATCCAGGGTAACAGGGTAAGATGGACATAGAGAGCACGGTCATGCCCCACCTTCAGCCCCAACTGGCGAATTGCCTCCATAAAGGGGAGTGATTCGATATCACCCACCGTACCCCCAATCTCGATCAGGGCCACATCGGCCCCCTCGGAACCAGCAATAATCGACTGTTTAATCTCATCGGTCACATGGGGGATCACCTGAACCGTCTTCCCCAGATACTCCCCCCGCCGCTCCTTGCGCAGTACACTGTCGTAGATCTGCCCCGCAGTGAAGTTATTGTTGCGACTCATCCGGGTACGCACATAGCGTTCGTAGTGGCCCAGATCCAGGTCGGTCTCTGCCCCATCCTCGGTGACAAAGACCTCACCATGCTGAAAAGGGCTCATGGTTCCCGGATCAACATTGAGATAGGGGTCGAGTTTCATCAGGGTCACCTTCAACCCCCGTGCCTCCAGAATAGCCCCCAGTGAGGCCGCCGCAATGCCCTTTCCCAGAGAGGAGACAACACCACCGGTAATGAAGATATATCGTGTCATAAGTGATCCATGATGAGGTACGTGGCGCACCATTCTACCTGAGCACCCGACGCTTGCACATCCCCGCTTATGGGCACCTCCAGGATACCCCTAAAAATGCACTCTAAATATTACTGGGGAGCCACAAAATCAATTTTCCCCTCGGCAACCAGCCCCTGAATAGAGGCATCCATGGTTATCATTCCCTCGGCACGGGCGGTCTGCATCACACTGTGTAGTTGGTGAACCTTCTGCTCCCGAATCAGGTTTCTCACCGCGTTATTCAACAGCATCACCTCAAATGAGGCCACCCGTCCTCTCCCCCCCCGCTTACGATGGAGGCGCTGGGTCATCACCATGCGCAGTGCCTGTGAGAGTTGAGCCCGTACCTGATCCTGTTGGGAGGGGGGGAAGACATCAATGATACGGTTAATCGTGCTGGGTGCCCCATTGGTATGGAGTGTGCCAAAGACCAGATGCCCTGTCTCGGCAGCCGTCAGAGCGAGCTGGATCGTCTCCAGATCCCGCATCTCTCCTACCAGAATGACATCGGGGTCCTCACGCAGTGAGGCGCGCAGAGCGCGGGAAAAAGAGACCGTATCCCGCCCCACTTCCCGCTGAGAGACAATGCTCTGCTGAGAGGCGTGGATAAACTCAATGGGGTCCTCAATGGTGATGATATTGGCCTGGCGCGTACGGTTGATTTTGTCGATCATCGCGGCCAGTGAGGTCGATTTTCCAGAGCCTGTGGGGCCGGTAACCAGCACCAGTCCATTCTCTGACTCCGAGATCTTCTCCACAATCTCCGGTAGCCCCAGCTGATCCATTGAGGGGATATCTACCTCAATTTTTCTCATCACGATGGCCACCCCCTTTGAGGTCTGGTAGCAGTTGGCACGATAACGGTAACTGCCAATCTCAATCGCCAGATCGGCATCTTTCTGCTGCTCAAACTCTGACTGCATATCCGCCAGCTGCAGGTGGTGATCCACAAAGGTCTGTAGCGCCTCAGCACTGATCTGGTCCTCCTCGAAGGTCACGATCTTTCCATCGACCCGGATGGACATGGGCCGATCCGCATGGATATGAAAATCGGAGAGTGCGTACTGCTGAGTGTACTGCTCTATTTTTTCCTGAAGATTCAAAACGCTGCTCCTGTGGTAAACTCAACGCTGTTTTTCTTTCGATACCTTATCATGAACCTAGACTCCTCAGTTGACCGCTTGAAATAAGGCTAACATATTGCAATGACAAGTTTTTTCCACACTGTCCCGTTCACCCAGCGAGTGAATAACGCTACAGGCCAGATTGCACGCACAGGCGCACGCATTACTGCGTTACAACTCCTTGCAATAGCTGACTATTCCGCGTCATTGTGCCTT
>JABHIC010000370.1 GCA_018671205.1 Gammaproteobacteria bacterium | reverse complement strand
CTGTCTGTACCCTGGGAAAAAAACTGAATCCGTAGCGACCACTGATCACAAAGCTGACGATGATGAGGGTGACCCCAATAAAGAGCGCGAAGGTGATATAGCGGTAGCGTAGTGCACGCTCCAGCAGAGGGCGATAATAATTTAATATCGCCTGTTCCAATCCGTCTGCAATGGACTGCTGCATACGGGTTAATAGCCCGGGATGATGTTGTCCGCGCATCTGAATGTGCCGTAGATGGGCAGGCAGTATCAGTTTAGACTCAATCCAGGAGAAGAGTAGTACCGGAATAATCACCATTGGAATCTGTGCAAAGAGTGTCCCACGCATCCCCTCAATAAAGAGCAGGGGCAGGAAGGCCGCAAGCGTGGTGAGCAGCCCGAAGGTGACCGGTACAGCCACCTCGCGGGTTCCCTGGATGGCCGCCTCAATGGAGGATTCCGCCCGTTGTAGGTGAGAGTAGATATTTTCACCGGTAATAATCGCGTCATCTACCACAATACCAAGAACCAGAATAAAGGCGAAGAGACTGATGATGTTCAGGGTGATTCCCAGTTCCGGCAATAGCGCCAGAGCGCCAAGAAAGCTGATTGGAATGCCAACACAGACCCAGAAGGCGACAGAGAGGCGTAGAAACAGGGTGAGACAGAGAAAAACCAGTAACCCACCCTGCCAGGCGCTGTTCATCAGGGTGTTGAGGCGGAGTTTGACAATTCTGGCACGGTCACGCCAATACCCTAATGAGATACCTTCGGGCATGCTGGCATTATTCTGTTGGATATAGTCCCGTACGGCCTGGCTCACATCCAGAACATTTTGCTGACCGGTACGATAAACATCGATCACGACTGCGGGTCTGCCATTAAACTCAGAGAAGAGCGGGTTCTCATCAAACCCGTCATGGATGGTGGAAATATCCCTCAATAAGAGTTGGGCACCATCGGAGTGAGAGAGAATTGGAATGGCACCAAACTCGTTACCGCTGTAGATCTGCCCCTGGGTACGAAGCACGATCTCGCTGTTGGCGCTCTTCAGGGTACCCGCAGGGAGGTCTGTGGCATGCTGTCGAATAGTCTGCACGACCTGATCAAAAGTGAGTTCATGCTGAGCCAGGGTATTGGCATCGATCTCAATTCCGATTTCGAAGGGGCGCACTCCGACCCGCTCTGCCAGATTCACCTCCGGCAGCGCCATCAGCTCATCCAGGACCTCTTCCCCCAGCTTATGGAGCTCTTTGGCGGGCAGCTCACCAGAGACCACCACACTGATAGCCTGCCGGTGAAATGCCTGTACGGTATAGGTGGGTTGCTCAACATCGGCGGGGAAGGTGTTGATTGCATCAACCTTCCCCTTGATCTCATCCAGCACTGTTCGGGCCTCTCCCGACTCGGTCTCAATGGTGACCACGCCGGCATCCTCAAAGGCGCTGGAGTGGAGCGCGGTGATGCCCTCTAATCCGGCAACCGCATCCTCTATACGGAGGAGGATCGCCTTCTCTATCTCCGTCGGATTGGCACCGCGATAGGTGGCGGAAATGTTGATCTGGTCACGCTCAAACTGGGGAAAGACCTCCAGGATGATCTGCTCGTAGAGAGACCAGAGCCCAAATAGCAGGGTAGCGCCCATCAACAGGTTGGCGGCAACCTCGTTGCGGGCAAACCAACCGATGATGCCCTCTTGAGACATCTATTTCTGCTCGCTCTTCTCTTTTACCTGCATCCCGTCTGGCGCATAGGGGAGTGAGGTGAGTATGATCCGCTCTCCGGCCTGGAGGCCGGATGAGATGATCAGTTGATCCGCCTGCTGCCAGACCACCTCCAGCGTACGTCGCTCTATACGGTTTTCGCTATCAACCACTAATACCTGGTTGCCCTCACGTATGGCCACACGCGGAATCAGGAAGACCTGAGGCAGTGTGATACCCTCAATCTCGGCACGTACAAACTGTCCGATTCTTAGGGGGGGGGTTGATTCACTCTGTGGTGTATAGGGGTTCTGGATCTGTGCAATCAGATAGAGTTGATGGGTCTGTGGGTCAATTGTGGCCTCACTACGAACAATCTGCCCCTCCCACTGTTGAGGGTTGGAGGTGGAGTGAGCCACGAGTTGAACTGGGGGTTGATGCCCCTGTTCCGGAAGGATCAGGAAACGGGCCTGTCGATCCGTGATCGGTAGCCGCACCTCAGCAAGATCTGTGGCATAGAGGGTGGCCAGTGCTGTGCCACGGGTGATGAACTGCCCTCGATCAACCTGTTGTTCCAGTACCCGCCCGGTGTAGGGGGCGATAATCTGGCTGCGCTCCAGGTCACGTTGAGCCTGAGCCAGACGGGCCTCAGCCGCAGCCAGTTTGGCGCGGGCCTCGGCCAGTTGAGGCTGATAGAGGGTTAGCCCTGTCGGGGAGCCGCTCAGTGCCATCTGCTCCCAGCTCTGCTTGGCCTGTGCCGCCTCGGCCTCGGTTTTCTGTAGCGCAAGTGCGGCCTGAGAGCGTTCGGCCTCAGCAATGGTGACGGTATGTTGATGGTCTGTTGGATCCAGGGTGAGCAAAACCTCTCCTGCCTTAAACCAGCCGCCCGGCTGAAAGTTGGGAGAGGTGGATAGAATACGCCCAGCTACCTCTGCAACCAGTGTTCCCTCGGTTTTGGGAGCAATCGTGCCACGGCTGTGGATGGTGATGCGGTACTCCTCGGATAACACCTCGATGATTTCGACTACCGGGTGAGTCGGTTTAGGGGGCTTGCGCTCGGCTTCCGGGGCGCTGCTGATCAAGGTGCGGCTGGTGATGATGCTGCCGATCAGAATAACCAGAGGAAGCAGAATCTTCAGTGAGCGTTTCATTGAAATGAGCCGCCCAGTGAGAGGTGGAGCAGAATACGGTTATCAATATGGTCAGCCATCGCCTGGATATGGGCACTCTCCCGGTCAAAGGCCCGTTGCTGGGTATCCAGCAGGGTGAGCGCGTCAATCAGCCCGTTCTGATAGCGTGAGAGAGCCAGTGTGGCGGCCTTACTGGCCTCATCTGCAGCATCTGCCAGTGCGTGTAGCCGTTGTTGTTGAAAATGGTCTGCTGTAAGCCCATTTTCAACCTCTCGGAAGGCCTGCAGTACGCTCTCCAGATACGCTATGGCGGCCTGCTGTTGTGCCGTGGCCTGAATTAACTCCTCTGCCTCAAGCTGCTCCTGCTGGAAGAGCGGCTGTGCGAGGTTTCCAAGCAGGCTCCAGACCAGATTGTCCCAGTCGAGCAGATCTCTGAGGTGATTGCTGGAGGTGCCAGCTTGTGCACTCAGAGAGAAGGAGGGGAGGCGACGTTTAGCGGCAACCTCTCGATCCAGTGCAGCGGCCTGCCAACGGGTGCGACTGGCAATAATGTCGGGACGACGCTCCAGTAATTCGGAGGGAAGACCGACAGGGATGGGTTGGTTGATGGTTGGCAGGCTCTCTCCCACCGTAATCTCGGCTGCCGGGTATCGGCCCAGCAGGAGCTCCAGTTCACGCAGTTGCTGCTGTTGGTTCATCTGCTGGCTAAGCAGGTTTTCTTTGGACAGGGATACCTCACTGCGGGCAACGTGGAGGTCAAGAGCATCCGTGAGACCTGAGCGGTAGCGAACCTCAATCACCTCCAGTGCCTGGCTGTAACGTGCCAGCCGCTGATGTGAGAGCTTGATCTTCTGTTTTGATTCGATAGCGGAGAACCATCTTCTTGCAACGGTTGCGGCAAGGGAGAGACGAGCGGCCTGAAGATCTGTGGCACTGGCCTGTTCGCGGCTGTGTGCCGCCCGTTGCTGATCCGAGAGTCGTTGCCAGAGATCTATTTCCCACTGTGCGGTTACGGTTACTCCATGTTGGCTAGTAAGCGTTGCGCTTTTGCTGTTACTGAGAGTTTGGCTGCGTTGGCTTCTCACTCCACCCTCTAGCGTGGGACGGAGTGGTGTACCTGCGAGTATGGTCTGCTGTTTTGCGTTCTGCCAGTTTAGTGCGACATGCTGCAGGTTGTGGTTGTGCGCTATCGCCTCAGCGATGAGCTGCTTCAACGGTGCGGCGTGGAGGGGGTCGATCCACTCTGCAACCGATTGTGCAGAGCCGACCTCAACATGCTGTGTGGTATGGGGAGCGTGCCACTTTTCGGGGTAGTGTAGAGAGGCGTCATCAATAAGCGTCCCTAGTTGGCTGAGAGGCAGGTTGGCACAACCACTCAAGGCGGTGGCTAATAATAGAGGGATCAGTGGGAGAGGGAGGGCTCGCATGGGGTAATAATGACGTTGTTACTAGGCTTTTGTCTATAGTGGTACCGGACTGAAAAAGTGTGTGTAAAATCAGTAACTATTTATACTCTATTATCCCCTTGAATATAAAGTAGTTATTTGCTACTATACGGGCGCTTTTTGCAGGCTCCGAATCTCCCTTGTCACCCCCCGATAGAGGGTTTTTTTATTGTGTCATTTGTGTAACTCATTGAAAGGTAAATAATATATGGATATGGTTAAACGCTTTCTACCCTTTCTGAACTGGTTTCCTATGGATGGGGCAACTATTCGTGCAGATTTGATTGCGGGGATTACCGTTGCTCTGGTTCTGATTCCACAATCGATGGCCTATGCACAATTGGCCGGCCTGCCTCCCTACTTTGGGCTCTATGCCTCCTTCCTGCCCGTAATGGTGGCGGCACTTTGGGGCTCATCGAAGCAGCTCGGTACAGGGCCAGTGGCCGTAGTTTCACTATTGACAGCCGTGGCGGTAGGAACCGCACTGCAGAGTCAGCTCCCCTCAATAGGGGTGAGCAGTATTGATGCCATGACACAAGAACAGTTGATTGAATTTTATGTGCCATTGGCGGTTCTGCTGGCGCTGTTAGTGGGGATATTTCAGCTCACACTGGGGGTGTTGAAGTTGGGCGTTGTGGTTAACTTTCTCTCGCATCCGGTGATTGTCGGTTTTACCAATGCTGCGGCGATGGTGATTGGACTCTCCCAGCTCAATAAGATTTTTGGTGTTGACAAAGAGCGGAGTGATTTCTTTCTGGGCGATATCTGGGGGGTGTTGGGGCAGTTGGGGGGAACCCACACAGAGACGCTGCTGATGGGGATATTGGCCTTTGTGATTATGATGTTGACAAAAAAATTCTTGCCTAAGTTGCCGGGGGTGTTATTGGCTGTAGTGGTGACAACCCTGTTGAGCTGGGGTTTTGATTTTCAGGGAATGGGAGGGGCGGTTGTGGGAGAGATTCCGCAGGGGCTTCCATCGATCAAGGTGCCTACCATTAATCTGGATGTGCTCGGTATCCTCTTTACCAGTGCGATTGTGATCTCTATGGTGGGTTTCATGGAGGCGATCTCCATTGCCAAGGCGATGGCTGCCAAGACCAAGGATAAGGTAGACCCTAACCAGGAGCTGATTGGGCAGGGGCTGGGTAATATTGTGGGAAGTTTCTCACAGGCCTATCCAGCGAGTGGCTCCTTCTCACGTTCGGCAGTGAACCTGAATTCGGGTGCAAAAACGGGGATGTCTTCCGTCTATACGGCGGCATTGGTGTTGATTACCCTGCTTTTCTTGACACCACTACTCTACCATCTGCCAAAAGCGGTATTGGCTGCAGTGATTATGATGGCGGTGATCGGGCTCATCAATTTCAAGGCCTTCAAACGTGCCTGGATTGCCAATAAACATGATGGTATCGCCTCAGTCATCACCTTTGTTGCAACCCTGGGGTTTGCGCCTCATCTGGATAAAGGCATTATGATT
>JABHIC010000369.1 GCA_018671205.1 Gammaproteobacteria bacterium | reverse complement strand
TATGATGGTTCGGTCGACCCGACCCAGGACAGCAGCTATGACCATTCGGTCACCTATATTATCTATGACTCCCTCGGTGCCAAACAGACGCTCAACACCTATTTTGAAAAGGTGACCGACGATGGTAAGTGGGAGGTCTCGGTGCAGCGGGTCGATGCACTGGGTAACACCTATCCGGTCGATGAGACGCAGACCCTGAGAATTGGAACGGTTGAGTTTGATGGCTCGGGTGCCCTGCAGAAGATCACCTCGGGAACCACCGGGAGTGATGATGTGGTCTATGACACCACGGCATCGCCGGTGGTAAATATTAGTACCCAGCTGACCTTTCAATCCGGCTCTCCCAGTGTGGGCGATGGGGGGGCACTCATGCTTGATCTTGCGGGTACTAACCAGTTTGCGGGTAAGTTCAGAATTGTTGACCTGGGTCAGGATGGTTACTCCAGTGGTGCATTGACCGGCGTGGATGTGGATGAGGATGGGATTATTCGTGCCAGCTATACCAATGGGAATACCACAGAGCTGGGGATGATCGCCCTGTTTGAGTTTAATAATGCGCAGGGGCTGAGACAGGAGGGGGGGGTACTCTGGAAAGAGACCAACAACTCGGGAGAGGCACGACCCGGTGAGCCGGGGGAGTCTATCTATGGTCGAATCAAGTCCCAGTCTCTGGAGAGTTCATCGGTTGATGTGACCGAGGAGCTAGTTAGCCTGATCACCGCACAGCGTAACTTCCAGGCCAACTCGAAGATGATTAGTGCCAGTAAAGAGATGAATCAGGTGGTACTGAATATTTAAGGGCAGCTCTAAAAATGTCTTATGGGCACCTCTAAAAATGCACTTTTTCAGTGATTGCTGCGTCAGCTCCGTACTCGAGTCCTCATGTACTCGCATGCACACTGCGGCTCTCCGTGCGGTGCTTTCTTGCACTCACAGAAAAATTACTATTTTTAGAGGTGCCCTTATGAAGCTACCCTGATGCTATTTTGAAAAGAGAGCCACAGCCCTGTTACGGGATGTGGTTTTTTGTTTGGCATAGATTTTGCTCCAGCTATGGATAGTCAGTCGTTTAGACAGTAGTCGTCAGAAAAACAGCGTAATCACAGGGAAAAATGGTAAAAAATCACTATGGATAGAATGCTCTATACCTCAATGACCGGTGCCACCGAGATGGTTCATGCACAGACCATTACCGCGAACAACCTGGCCAACACCTCCACGAACGGTTTCAAAAAAGATCTGGCGGTCATGATGCACCGTCCGGTGCGCCATGATCAGGATACTCGCCACTATGCAGTAGTGACCAATAAGGTGCAGGACTTTGAGCCGGGCCATCTGATTGAGACCCACCGGGAGCTGGATATTGCGATCCATGGAGAGGGGTGGATAGCGGTCAATGGACAGGATGGAACCACGGGTTATACCCGCGCAGGGGCACTGACCGTGGGGGCCGATGGGCTGCTGCGTAACCGTTCGGGTGAGGTGGTTTTGGGGAATGAGGGGGCGGTATCGATTCCTCCCGACTCCCGGGTAGAGATCGCCTCGGATGGGACAGTGAATGTGTTTGGAACCGGAGAGTTTGAGGGGGATGTGGCACAGATTGATCGAATTATGCTGGTCAACCCCGAAATGTCGAAGATGGAGAAGGGGGTTGATGGGCTGTTTCGCATGAGGGATGGGGCCGATGCCGAGCCGGCCGCAGAGGTACGCCTGATGAGTGGAGTGCTGGAGGGGAGTAATGTGAGTGCGATTGAGTCGATGACAGAGATGATTCAGGTCTCTCGTCAGTATGAGATGCAGGTCAAAATGATGAAGACGGCCGATGAGTTGGCCAGCCGCTCCAGCTCCATTTTGCGAGTGAGCTAATAGTAAAGATATAAGATTAGAATTTAAGAGAAATAGAGGAGATGAGCGATGTTTAATGCACTATGGGTGGCGAAAACGGGAATGGAGGCGCAGGACTTCAGGGTATCTACCATCTCCAATAATCTCGCCAATGCCGCAACCACCGCTTTCAAGAAGGATCTGGCTCACTTTACCAGCCTGGGATATACCCAGCTACGAGGAAAAGGGGCGACCACAGAGACCGGTACCACCAGTGTCGGCAGTGTCTATGTGGGACATGGTGTACAGTTGTCCGATACCTCAAAAGTCCATTCACAGGGCAGTATCAAGGATACCGAGAGTGATACCGATTTTATGGTGGGTGGAGAGGGTTATTTTGTCCTGGTGGATGATGCCGGTGAACTCTCCTATACGCGGGATGGTCACTTTGAGCTGGTTGAAGATCCGGCCGCCGCAGACTCGTTTAATCTGGTTCATGTGGCGACCAACCTGAAGCTGGTTGCGGTCAATGCGGAGACCGGTGGGGTCTCTGAGAACGTGGGCAATACGGCGATGCAACTGACCCCTCCGGGAGGGGCGACGGTGCTGGGGCCGATGACGCTGGATCGTACCGGTGAAATGCTGATGGAGACCACCTCCGGTGATGTCTCCTTTGCAACGCCACAATTTCTCCCTCTGGCTCGCTTTGGTGCCAAGGATGGGTTGGTGCTTCAGCCGGGTAATATTTTCAAGGATGATGCCGCCAGAACGGGGGGGGCCACCTATTATGCCGGTCGACCCGATGCCGG
>JABHIC010000368.1 GCA_018671205.1 Gammaproteobacteria bacterium | reverse complement strand
GCTTACTCAGTGTCGCTTGCTAATGGAGCAGATGCAGTTACCGGCAACATGACAGTAGACCTACTGGCCTACTTTGATGATGGTGTAGAGGCCGACAGCTTTATCCCCTACAACATTATCGCTTCATAGAAAACTCTCCCTTTTATCGTCTCTTCCTCTCTCCCTCTTTCCGAGGCGGCGGGTATCGACGATAAAAAGGGGGAAGGTTGATGCAGTAATAGAGAAGAGCGGTGATGAGAAGGTCAATGCAATATATTAATTGTTCTATATGTATTGGTAGCTTCTACCCCCACCCCTACCCTCCCCCTGCAAGAGGGGAGGGAGTTTGGACTGCAATTACTTTTGCAATTATTGATAGAGCCAAGGATAAGTGATGGAACGTTACCTGATTGATACCCGTACCGACTCGGTCTGGCCACTGGCGCAACGGGGGAAGACGGCAGTAACGGCTCAACCTGCGGCGGACTATGGCCTCTACCAAATGAAGGGGGCGTTCTGGAAGCCATTGCAAGAACAGCTCCAGCTCACTCAAACCGGGCAGGATCTGCTGCTCCAGTTTGACGAGGGAGAGCTGCTGCTGCAGGGGTTTTTAGACCAGAACTGGGAGGGTGAACCACCGCGCATCACTCTGCCGGAGGCAACAACCATCGACCCGGATCTGGAGCAGGCACTACAGCCCCATCTGCAGGTTGAAGAGCGGGGTACTCTGCTGCTCTCCACGGAGGAGGATTTCTCTGGGGTGATGGAATCCGCTCGTCAGAGTGGAGTGGATCCACTGCGGGAGGTTGAAGTGGCTGCCCCCATGATCTCTTCAGGAGGGGGGCAGGGAATAGCTCCGCTTCTCGATTTGTGGGCTGGAGATACAGCAGCGGCGACTGCGGTTCCCAACTACACCATTGAGGGGTATGTGGTCGCTGGTCCGCTGCAGCAGGGGCACGGCATCACTATACAGGTCTACCAGGCCGATGGTGCTGCTTTGTTGTCCACAGCTTCCGTAGACCAGAATGGTCACTTCGTCGCTGATGTGGGTGGCTATACCGGGGTGGTGATACTGAAGGCGGTGGACCAGAGTACTGGAGGGGATTTTCTTGATGAGAGTACGGGTCAGCTGAAGGATATCAATGCCGATCTGATGGCGGTGGGGGTTGTCGGTAGTGGGGTGACCAGCTGCAATATCAACCCCATTACCACCATTGCGGCCAAGGTCGCCGGGGTCTCCGACCAGGGGGTACCAGCCACTCCGTTAACCACAATAAAAGTGGAGCGGCTTAACCAGCAGGTAGCCGATCTGTTTGGGGTGGAAGATCTTCACTCCACCCAGGCGCTGGCAGTCAATAGCGGTGATTATGACGGTAGTACCGATACTGCGGCCAAACAGTATGGAGATGCGTTGGCAGCACTCTCTGGACTGGATGAGAAGAATGCTGGAAAGGATGAGACGAATGACGAGAATATGCAGAAGACCATTAATGATCTGGTTGCAGAGATCAGTGACGGTGGTGCTGCACTGACCTTCTCCATAGTCGGTCAGAAACAGCTGATCGATGGCGCTACCAAGGCTGCTAATACGGTATCCGGACTGTTGCAGCGGGTGGAGCAGCAGATAGAAGAGGTGTTCTCACCGACGGTCTCTGTGGTGGATAACCAGCCAGGAATCACCACCGGAGATATTCTCTATACCATCACCTTCTCCAAGCCAGTAACTGGGTTTACCGCAGCAGATGTACAGGTAATAGGCGGTAACAAAGGGGCCTTTGCAGGCAGTGAAGACAGTTATACTCTGGTGGTACAACCTGATGCAGGGCTGGAAGGAGAGGTTACACTGGATATTGCCGAAGGAGTAGCAGTGGATGGCTGGGATAATGGGAATCAGGCAGCGACCACAGCAACCCAGACGGTAGATAACGTAGTGCCCACCGTCACCATCAGTGACAACCAGAGTGGCACTGCCACCGGAGCGATCACCTTCAGCTTTAGCGAGGCGGTGACCGGCTTTACAGCGGATGACATCAGCGTAACCAACGGCACTAAGGGTACCCTCAGCGGCAGTGGGGATAGCTATACACTCACTGTCACCCCGGATAGCAGTCTGGAGGGCAACGTAACGGTAGCCGTGGAT
>JABHIC010000367.1 GCA_018671205.1 Gammaproteobacteria bacterium | reverse complement strand
TGAGGTTACAGAGGTGGTACTCAATAATGGGATGAAGGTGATTGTGAAAGAGGATCACCGTGCCCCAGTGGTGGTCTCACAGGTCTGGTATAAGGTGGGAGCCAGCTATGAGACGGATGGGATTACCGGGATCTCCCACATGCTGGAACACATGATGTTCAAGGGAACGGAGAAGCACGGCCCCAACGAGTTCTCCAAAATTATCTCTGAGAATGGAGGACGTGAAAATGCTTTTACCGGGCAGGATTACACCGCCTATTTTCAGCGTCTGGAGAAGAGTCGCTTAGCGATTAGTATGGAGCTGGAGTCGGATCGGATGAGAAATCTGACCCTGCCGGAAGAGGAGTTCCTGAAAGAGCAGAAGGTGGTGCAGGAGGAGCGGCGGATGCGTACGGAGGATAAGCCCACCTCGTTGACCTACGAACAGTTTATGGCAACCGCATTCCAGACCAGCCCCTACCATCACCCCATCATCGGTTGGATGGATGATATTGAAAACTATACTGTAGAGGATCTGCGGCGCTGGTATGCGATGTGGTATGCCCCGAATAATGCAACCCTGGTAGTGGCGGGAGATGTCAACGGGGCTGAGGTAGTGGCGATGGCAGAGCGATTTTTTGGGCCATTAAAACCCTCCCGGCTGGAGCCCCCCAAACCGCGTAGAGAGGTGAAGCAGTTGGGGCCGCGTGAGGTAGTTGTGCGGGTTCCTGCCGAGATTCCCTACCTGTTGATGGGGTTTCCTGTCCCTACGGTAGCGACGGCAGAAGAGGCGTGGGAACCCTATGCGCTGGAGGTGATGGCCTATGTGCTGGATGGCGGGAAGAGTGCGCGTCTCAATAAAAATTTGATTCGTGGAGCCAAGGTGGTGACCAGTGCTGGGGTGGGGTATGACCCCTATGACCGGCTCCAGACCCTGCTTCTGCTGGATGGTGTACCGGTGGCTGGACAGAGTGTAGAGACGGTCAAGCAGGCGCTGTTGGGAGAGCTGAAAGAGATGAAGAGGCAGCCTGTTACCTCGTCTGAACTGGAGCGGGTGAAGGCACAGGTGGTGGCAGCAAAGGTGTTTGAGCAGGATTCTGTCTTCTATCAGGCGATGCAGATGGGTACCCTGGAGACTATTGGTCTCGATTGGCGTGAGGTAGACCGTTACGCAGAAAATATCCGCAAGGTGACTGCAGCGCAGGTATTGGCCGTGGCCAACAAGTATCTCGATCTGAATCGGATGACCACCGCGATATTGGAGCCGTTACCGATTGAGAGAGAAGAGAAGGGGGGAGATGCTCATGAATCATAATACGCAAGCGACGGTTACAGTGCTGATGCTCCTCGCGGGATGGCTGGCCGCATGGAGTGCCGTAGCGGTCCCACAGATTGAGCGCTGGGAGACCTCTAATGGGGGGCGGGTACTCTATGTTCATACCCCACAACTGCCCATTGTGGATATTCGGGTGATATTCGATGCGGGTAGTGCCCGGGATGGGGCACAGGGGGGGCTGGCCTCGCTGACGAATGGGCTACTCTCCTCCGGTGCAGCGAATCGGGGGGAGGAGATGATTGCGGAGACGGTAGACCGGCTCGGTGCCCAGCTGGGGTTTGAATCCCTGCGTGATATGGCACTGATCTCACTGCGTAGCCTGAGTGATGGCGAGTTGCTGGATCCCGCACTGGCGCTGGTCTCTGATCTGATTCACCAACCTTTTTTCCCTCAGTCTGCCTTCGAGCGTGAGCGTAGCCGTCAGTTGGTCGGGATACAGTCACAAAAGCAGTCTCCAGCAACTATTGCGAATCAGGCATTCTTTCGGGCGCTTTACGGAAAACATCCCTATGCAGAGCCCTCCAGTGGCACGGAGGAGAGTGTCAAGGGGCTTAAACGGAGCGACCTGCGCCGTTTTCATGGGGAGTACTATGTTGGAAAAAATGCAATTGTGGCGATTGTTGGTGATCTGGAAAGAGGGCGAGCCAAAGAGGTTGCCGAGCAGATCATAGGGCGACTCCCCTCCGGAGAGAAGGCCGCCCCACTCCAAAAAGCGACCATTGCCAGACCAGGGGAGACCCTCTATACCCGCTATCCTTCTGTACAGAGCCACCTGTTGATGGGGCATCCCGTATTGCGCCGTGGAGATCCCGACTATTTCGATCTCTATGTAGGGAACCATATGTTGGGGGGAAGTGGACTGACCTCAAAGATTTCGGAAGAGCTGCGTGAGGCGCGTGGTCTGGCCTACAGTGCCTATAGTTACTTCTCACCCATGCGGGGAGAGGGGCCATTCAAGGCGGGGCTGCAGACCAAAAATGAGAACCGTGATGAGGCACTGGAGGTGCTGCGCGAGACGATCACCCGCTTTGTTACCCTGGGGCCTACAGCAGAGATGCTGGAGCGTTCAAAGAAAAATATCACCGGTGGCTTTCCGTTACGTATCGACAGTAATAAAAAAATTGTCGAATATCTGGGCATGATCGGCTTCTATGGGTTGCCGGCAGATTATCTGAACACCTTTAACCGGAATGTGGAGCAGACTACCGTAGAGTCTATTCAGGATGCCTTTAAGCGCCGTCTCCACCCCACCGCAATGGTGACTATTGTGGTAGGTGGGCCGGTGAATTGAGAGGGCAACGAGGTGGCAGTCGCCGCCTGCGGATTATTGCTGGAAAATGGCGCGGACGAACCCTCACTTTTGCCGACCACCCTGCCATTCGTCCTACCCCTGACCGAGTGAGGGAGACGCTCTTCAACTGGCTACAGCCCACCATCAGTGGGCTGCGTTGTCTGGATCTGTTCGCCGGTAGTGGTGCACTGGGGTTGGAGGCGCTCTCCCGTGGTGCTGCACGGGTCGATTTTGTGGAGCAGGATCGTGTTAGCGCCGAGCGGATCAGAGAGCACCTACAGCTGTTGGAGGCCGATGAAGGGCAGGTCTACCGGCAAGAGGCCCTCTCTTTTTTGGCACAGGCCGACTGTAGTGATTATGATTTGATTTTTCTCGACCCCCCCTTTTCTCAGGGGTTGCTGGAGAGAACGCTACAGGGGCTGGAGGAGAAGAGATGCAACCCCACAGCACAGCTCTATCTGGAGATGGAGCAGGGCCTAGAGGGTAAAATATTGCCTGCGGGGTGGCAGGTAACACGCAGTGGCAAAGCGGGTCAGGTACGATACCAGTTGGTTCAACCTAGAATCCTCAGTTGAACAGGAGTAACCATTTTCAATGAACAGAGTTGTCTATCCCGGTACCTTTGATCCGATCACCAAAGGGCATATTGATCTGGTGGAACGTGCAGGGCGTATCTTTGACCAGGTGATCGTTGCGGTAGT
>JABHIC010000366.1 GCA_018671205.1 Gammaproteobacteria bacterium | reverse complement strand
TCTCGTCACCTCTTCTGCCTGCTGCAGGGCAACCCACGGGGGCTCCGTAACGGGGACGGGGGATTTTTTCCCGGCTCACCAAGCGCTCGGATCTCTCTTCCGGTCACCAGTGCGTTAACCTCATCCTCCGATCTCCACTCAAGTGCGGGAAACATAAGTTCAGGGTATCCATCAAAATTGACGCGGTTGGCTTGTCCCTTGTAGACAATGGCTGCTGATGCACTCATGGCGTTTCTCCTGCAAGACTCAATAACAATTCTCGAACCTGTTTCATCTCGGGGTTATTCCATAAACTGATGCCGTGGGTGCGGCATTCTCCGAGATCGTGTCGGTTGCGCTTGATGTACTCGTTTGCCGCTTTCTCTGTGAAGAAGCAGCTCACGAATTCCCATCGGCTCATATACCCCACATACCTGTATGGTTCTGTGTTGGCTCCACCTTTTCTTTTCAGCTCCAGCTCCGGCACCATGTATGCGGGGACACTTTCACCCTCGGAGGAGTCGATCCACACATATCCGTCAGCGTATTCATCGGAGGTTGGGTGTCGAATCTTCTCCTGCACGATGATCATCATGTCTGATGTACCGCGCTGGTTCTGGGTTTCGATTAAGTGACCGACCTCTGGGATTGCGCGACTCATGCTGCTCGATCCAGCAGTTTTAATGCCTTGGTCTTGAAGCGCGATCCCACCCCGAACCAGGCTGAGTCCAGCCGGTTATCCCGGATCCGTCCCTGCTCATGGTCGACATACTGGGTGACCGCGTTGAGTGCCCCCCATGCTGTGCCGTTGACCGCGTCCATTTGCCCCCCTATCTGCTCCCCCTTGTAAAGATCCATGATCCGCATATAGCCCTTGCTCCTGCGGATTTTGTCGATGTCCGGGGTGTCCGTGTTGGGTCTCAGTAGCTCCTGCAGGAAGGTGTCCATCTCTGTATCAGACAGCTTGTTTCGTGCCATCATGTTTGCCCGGTAGTTGAAGTTGTTCCAGGAGGCCACATCGAGCCCCAGCATGGATCTAACCTCCCCTGCATCAAAATTGGTGGAGTGGGGGACGGTTACTTGGGCTTTCCCCTGCTCATTATTGATGCTGGCGTGCAGTGTGTTGTTGCACACGACCCGAATGCTGGTGAACTTCGCTACGGTTGCCATTGTCCCGTCATAGCTGGTTGCCAGCAGTAGGTAGGGGGCCACCTCATCATCCATGATTTCCCGGTTTTCGTCGATGCGTCCGAGTGCCCATATTCGCCGTCCTTCCTTGAGGGATCCAGCGGTTTCGATGGTGATGTCCGCTGTCTCAGTCATGCCCCTGAAGAATGCTAGTGCATCTGCGGGCTGCAGGATCTTGTAGTCACTGCTGACCACACTGAGTGGAGCGTTTGTGTCGCTCCGGTAGATTACATTCTTAGCTCCCCACTCTCTCAGTTCCCCGTTCTGGTAGTGGACGGGAGACCGCTTCGCCTCCCAATCGAGCCCGGCTGCGATACGCCACTGGTCAATGTCTGCCCCTTCCGGCATCTCCTGCCCGAGTCCATGCCAAGGGGGAGTTCCGATGAAGGCTACCGCCGCTTTTCCTGTTGTGCTGTCGATTTCGTGTGCCATCTTATTTCTCCGGTTGTGTGCCGGGTTGCTCTGAGGCATCAGGCGTTAAGGCTTCATTGTGGTACACCCGAGTGGTGTCCCTGTAAGGTGTCCCATCTTTTTTGATCTTTCTGATGTATAGACTGTAGTTCTTATTGCTTACCCAGTACGTGACCTTGGCAACGATGGCTTTTTTCCCGTCTTCGGTTATAACTCTGTCACCCACCTTGAAGGGGCTGTTGTGTTCTGCGATCTGCGTTCTCAACTCATCTCGTTGATCGTTGAGTATTTTGATTTTATTGGTGAGGTTTTGCTCTTCGTAACAGAGGCTTTCGAACTGTTCTTTTGACATTTTATCTTCTCCGGTTTCGCTGGATTGCATTAATCTGTGCACTCAGTATATGCACAAATCTGTGCATTAGCTAGCGAAACAGTAAAAAAGATTACTGTTCTGTTTTTATTCAGTTATGTTGTGAGTGATTGTAAACACCTGATTGTGAAGGGTGTCTTTTTAAGTTGGTTCACTGCAAAACAGTGGTTGTCTCGGGTCATTTGGTTCACTGCGTATCTTTGGTTGCCTTCCGTTCTCGGGTTCACTCACGAATTGTGGCTGTCTTGTGCTTGTTGGTTCACTGGTACTTGTGGTGGTCTCGGTGCTAATGGTCTAACTGTACTGATTTGGGTGGCTTGAGATGCATGGTGCACTCCACGGTAATGGGCGTACTTACTGTTTTTGGTTCACTCTTGATTTTTGGGTGCCTTAAAATAAATGATTCAC
>JABHIC010000365.1 GCA_018671205.1 Gammaproteobacteria bacterium | reverse complement strand
CTTCTCCCGCATCTGCTTACGCCAGCAACGCCATGCGCAGCCACTACTTCCGATCAACAGATAACTGAGCGCCGTGAGGCGTGCCGGAATCGCATTCATCCACCCATTAACGTGAGTCGTAAACCAGCCAAACTGGTAGTAGCGATCACTCTTATAGCCCCACATCTGATCCAGTATATTGGCTGCACGAAATAGCAGAGCACCCGGTAACCCCGCCACTATAAACCAGAAGAGGGCTGCAAACAGAGAACGATTCCCCTTATCCAACACCGACTCAATCGTAACTGAGGTCAACTGCTGAGCATCCAAAGGTTCACGCTCCTCTCCCACCATCCACTCGACTCGCTCATGTGCCCCGATGGGATCACCACGGCTCAATGCCTGCTCAACCGCCTTTGCATGAAGTGCAAGACCTCTCCCTGCGACCACCAGATAGAGCCCGATGACCTCTGCCAAAAGATAGAAAACCCCCTCCAGATGCAATAGCAAAAGCACGATCACCAACACCGGCAGTACCATCGCAACCCACCCCACCACACCACAGATACGGGTTGAGTGTTCCGTACCATGAAACAGAATACGCTCCACACGAGCGCCCAGCAGACCAAATCCAACCACTGGATGGAGTTGACGAAACTCTCCCAGCCAGCGATCCAGTAAGAGCGCGGTAGTAACAACCATTGCAACTTCAATCATCCCAGAATCCTCGGTTGAATTAACACCATTAACAGTAACAGCAGCACCTCCATCTTCTCAACCATTGCCCCCGCCACATCACCGGTAATACCTCCCAACTGTCGAACCACCAGCCAGCGATAAAAGAGAGCCCCCCCAAGATAGAGCAGGATCACCGCCCCATGCAGACCTGCCATAAGGGCTACCCCGACCACACTGAGTTGCAGCAGCCATGCTATCCGGTCCGGGATATTGTCTGCCAGCGACTCTCCCATCCCCCCTTTTCGCAGATAGATTGTGGTCTGAAACAGTGTAATCAGCAGGGTGCGGGCCAGCAGTGGCGACCAGATCAACAGTAGTAACCGCCCCTCTTCCAGCAGAGCCTCCAGGGCACTCCACTTCACAATCAGGACCAGTACAATCGCAGTCACCCCCATCGGACCAGAGGTGGGCTCTTTCATGATCGCCAGCATCTTCTCCCGATCTCCCAACCCCCCCACCCAGGCATCTGCACTGTCTGCCAGCCCATCCAGATGCAACCCTCCCGTCAACCCGACCCAGAGAGTCAGTAACAGGGCTGCCTGCAGGGTGACCGGCTGCCCCTCAAGCAGCAAAGCCAGCAGCATCAACAGCCCCCCGATCGTGGCACCCACAAGAGGGTAGAAGAGGATAGAGTAGCCCCGATTCTTTCCACTCTGCTCCACTGCAAACGGAATGGGCAGGCGAGTCAACAGCTGAAAGGCGATAATCAGTGGTTGCATCTCAACCTCTGGAGATACCGGCTCCCGTAAAGGTAGCCATCTCCGCATGGAGCCAGCACGCCTGCTGCAGCAGGGGTACCGCCACGGCTGCCCCACTCCCCTCTCCCAGCCGCATCTCCAGATCCAGCAGGGGTTCAGCATCCAGTGCCCTCAGAACCGCCCCATGCCCCTGCTCTGCCGAGCGGTGGGAAAAGAGCATCCAGTTACGTACCTCAGGGGCTATGCGTGCGGCTGCCAGTGCCGCCACTGAGGTGATAAAACCATCGATCAGAAGTGGGAGCCCCTGTTGAGCCGCCGCAATATAGGATCCGACCAAGGCGGCGATTTCAAAACCGCCCAGACGTTGTAAAATTGATAGCGGGTCACCAAGCTCTCCGGCATGGCGATCCAGCCCCTGCTGAATCACCGCGGCCTTTCTCTCAACCCCTGCGAGATCGAGCCCGGTACCAGCGCCCGCCACCACCGCACCGCCAGCCCCCAACAGTGCCGCCGCTACAGCCGCAGCAGAGGTGGTATTGGCAATCCCCATCTCTCCACCGATATAGAGGTCTGCGCCCGCAGTCTGAGCACGAGTAACCGCCTCTCTACCCAGTGTTAGTGCCTGCTCCAGCTGCTCACGTACCATTGCCTCAGCCTGGGTGAAATCCTCAGTTCCGGCGGCAATACGTCGATCTATCACCCCCTGCAGAGGCTCTACCTCACTGACCGTTCCCACATTAACCACCTCCAGAGTCGCCCCCAGATGGTGCGCCAATACCGCGATGGCTGCTCCACCAGCTGAGAAATTTCGTACCATCTCTGCGGTGACCGCCTGAGGAAAGGCAGAAACCCCCTGTTGTGCCACCCCGTGGTCAGCCGCAAAAATGGTAATCCAGGGGTGGCCAATCTGTGGTTTTTCCCTCCTCTGCATCGATGCCAACAGAGGGGGCAGCTGCTCCAATTTACCCAGTGATCCCGGTGGTTTGGTTAATATCTCCTGCTGTGCCAATGCGGCACGATGCTGTTTTTTATCCAGGGAGCAGACAGCCCCCTTCCACCAACCATCAACCATGCTCTATCCCCTTTAGGGTTTGTGGTAACCCGGCAACCACCCAGGTCACCCGTTCACAACATTGAGCCAGCCTCTGATGCAGTCGCCCTGACTCATCACAAAACCGACGACTGAGTGGGGATGGCGGTACCACCCCCATCCCCACCTCATTACTGACCAGCAGAATATTTCCAGACAGTGTAGGCAGCAGCTCAACCAACCAGTCCTGCTGCCACCTCAACACAACCTCATCATCATCCATCAATAGGTTGGTCAGCCATAGGGTCAGACATTCCACAACTATTGTGCGCCCCTCTTTCGCCTCCTGCTGCAACATCTGAGGCAGTGCTATCGGCTCCTCAATTAACTGCCAGCGGGGGGAACGCTGCTGCTGATGGTGAACAATTCTCTGCGCCATCTCTCCGTCTCCAGCCGTTGCTGTCGCCAGATAGAGCAGCTCTCCCCCCCTTCCCAACGCCTGCTCTTCCGCATAACGGCTCTTACCGGAACGGACACCACCAAGAATCAATTCTCTCATCTCTCACTCTTGCAGTAGAATGGATCAACCATTCATTAATCATAACCCAGTTTTGTCCTACTCGTTACTCCATCCACTCCCCACCCCCCGCAGCCAGAGAGGCAGTACGCTGGTTCTCAGCCTGTTACTGCTTACCCTGATGAGTATGCTCGGACTGGGTGCAATGGAGGCTGCACTACTGGAGGAGAAGATGGCGAGCAACTTCCGTTTTTCGACTGCGGCACAGTATGCCGCAGAGGCGGGGCTGCAACAGGCGCTTAACAACCATCAGAACCGTCAGCTTGCGACATCATTCGGTGGTGTTCTGGGAGAGAGTCAGTTCAGCACCACGGTGAGCCGAAGTGGAGCCACTTATACCGTTCAGAGTGTGGGGCTCCACCCCCATTCCGGATCCCGTCGTACACTCACTATGCAACTCTCTGGTGCCACGGGTGCTGCCCCCACGATTGAGAGCTGGTTTGACCATGAGTAACCCCCCTTTCTTTGGTTATCTGCTGAGTGGGAGTACCATCCACGGTCAATTGATCAAGATCGACTCACAACAGCGGCTGATCCACTATAGCCTGGCCGGTCAGCCCCAGCAGCTCCCGCTTGCGCAACTCAGCCACCTCTACCACCATGCCCCCCACCCCCGGGGCTCTCTCTTCTCCTTTCAGATCCTTTTTTCAGATGGCTCTACCCTATCCAGTGAGGCAGAGAGCCATCAACAGGACAGCGCTGGAGACCACCTCTATAATCTCTCAACAGAGACCCACCCGGTACACCTCTTTCTCCCTCAGGAGAGTGGACATCAACTCACCATTAAGATCCCCCAGCGAAAATGGGCTGAGCCACCAGAGGGGCAACAGGTGGTTACCCTGGTTCATCAGATTCTGCAGGATGCAATCCACCAGCGTGCCTCTGATATTCATCTCCGCCCACTCCAGCATCAGGTGGAGATGCGCTACCGAATTGATGGGGTGCTACAGTTGCGCCAGCCGATTGATACAACGCGCTATCCCGCGGTGGTCAGCCGCATCAAGATCCTGGCCAATATGGATATTGCCGAGCAGCGCCACCCTCAGGATGGGGCTCACCACTACTCAATTGAGGGGCGACAGGTTGACCTGCGCATCTCTACCCTTCCCGTACTTGAGGGAGAGAGTGTGGTGGTGCGTATTCTGGATCCCAAAAGTGGACTGCGCAGCCTCTCCGAGATTGGTTTTCGGCCACGAGATGAGCAGAAACTGCGCCAGATGCTGCAACAGAAGAGCGGCCTGATTCTGGTCACGGGCCCAACCGGATCGGGTAAGTCAACCACCCTCTATGCCGCAATGCGTGAGTTACGGCAGCAGCAACACAATATTATCAGCCTAGAAGATCCGGTCGAGTACCAGATGGATCGTGTACGCCAGATTGAGATCAATGAGGCAACCGGCAAGAGCTTTGCCAATAACCTGCGCCATGTGTTGCGACATGATCCAGACATCATTCTGATCGGGGAAATTCGTGATCAGGAGACCGCAAAAATTGCCCTCCAGAGTGCCTATACCGGGCATTTGGTTCTCAGCACACTCCATACCGGGGACGCGCCCAGCACGATCCCCCGACTACTGGAGATGGGGCTAGAGTCCTATACCCTGCAAGATACCCTGCTGGGGGTACTCTCTCAACGGCTGATCAGAAAGGTATGTGACCACTGTCATGGAACTGAGCCCGAGCAATCCGGCTGCAACCACTGTAACCAGAGTGGTTACTATGGGCGCTTGCCTCTCTATGAGCTGATGGAGCTTACCCCTGCGCTGCGAGAGCAGATTCACAATGGGGTTAACGCGGAAGAGATCCGCAAAGAGGCGATTGCAGCAGGTATGGTACCGATAGAAGCGTATGCCGAGACCTTGCTACAACAACAGACCACAACCCGAAAAGAGTTACAGAAAAAGCATGAATCCGAATGATCCCACGCTACAACGCTGCGTTGCAGAGGCACTGGAGGAGGATATCCGTAGTGGCGATATCACCGCACAGCTGATTCCCGCCCACCAACGGGCCACAGCAACTATTCTCACCCGTGAACCGATGGTACTTTGTGGTATCGCCTGGGTAGAACGCACTTTTCATCAACTCGACCCCGGCACAAGCCTGCAGTGGCAGCTCCGGGAGGGGGAGAGTGCCGCTGCCGATCAGCCTCTGCTCATGATAGAGGGGAATGCACGTAACTTGCTGACGGCAGAACGAACCGCAATGAATTTTCTCCAGACCCTCTCTGCCACAGCCACCACCACCCGCCACTATGTCGAGCAACTTGGAGAGAGCCCAACCCAGCTGCTCGATACCCGCAAGACCCTGCCGGGTCTGCGTGCAGCACAAAAATATGCCGTACAGTGTGGCGGGGGCTATAACCACCGAATGGGGCTCTATGATGCTTTCCTGATCAAGGAGAACCATATTGCCGCCTCTGGCTCCATCGCGGCCGCCGTAAGCCGGGCACGTACCCTCGCTCCCGAACGCCCGGTGGAGGTGGAGGTGGAGTCACTGGACGAACTGGCTCAGGCACTGGAGGCGGAGTGCGACACCATTATGCTGGATAATTTCACCCTCACAGAGATGGAGGCTGCGGTTGCTCTGAGCCAGCAGCGGGTAAAACTGGAGGTCTCCGGTAATGTCTCGGTGGAGCAGCTCAGAGCCATTGCCGCTACCGGAGTAGACTATATATCCATAGGGGCACTGACCAAACATATCCGCGCCATTGACCTCTCGATGCGACTGTCACGCTCAGAGTAGCCTCTTATAAAAAAATTAACTTTTATCAAAAAATTCTGAATCTG
>JABHIC010000364.1 GCA_018671205.1 Gammaproteobacteria bacterium | reverse complement strand
TTTTCGATAAAGCAACCATCTCAACGGCTGTGAGAGTTGGTAACTCAGGTTGAATCAGATCTAGCTCTTGGGCTGCCACCTCCTCCGTCTGAACTGGCGCAATCGTTGCCTGCTCAAACATTGCAGGCATTCGCCCCAGAATATCACTGTCATCATTGCCCACTGCAACCAAGTCTTCGATCAGCTTCATTACCCGATCTCCAGACTCCTTGTTTCCATTTGGAAGAGTGATCTCGACTGACTCTGGCGCACTGTCACCAATCAGACTCTTCAGTGACTCCCGCGCGGTTTCCGCCTTCTTCTCTGCCAGCCTTACATGAGCACTCTGAAGCGAGCCGCCATGGGGAGAGGTGCTGTAGACTGAAGCAGGATCACTTGGTTCCTTTTCTGCAGAAGGCTCCTCAAGAGGTTTACCAGCCTCAAGACGAGACGCAACATCATAAGCATCATCACGGGAGCTGATCCATGGAATCATCTCAGCCCCGCTCTGAGAATCGATCACCGTATAGCTCATAAACCCATCACGCATCTCTGAAGCCAGCTGATAACGGTTATTTGCAGACTCTTCTTTGGTTGTGGCTGTGGCTAGATCTGTTTTCTGCTCTTCTTTAGCTTCACCGCGAGTAACATTGTGCAGCAGATTCTGCTCTTTAGCATAGTGATTGGCCTTAGCTTCATCATCATTTCTTGATGCTATTTTCCTCTCAACAGTATCCCAGACTATATGCGGGTCTCCATCCTCTTCTCCTGGAATAACCCGGTACCGATTCTCATATTCATCCAACGATTGCATTGGGGCAAGACCAGAAACTTCTCTCAAAAGGTTAATTGCCTCAAGTCGCTTTGTTTTCTTTTCTTCAATAACAAGTTCAGCTTCAGCTCGCGCCCCCTTATTCATTACATGATCAGCTGCACGAAACACATCCATTGGCGCAGATGATCCACGAACACCAAGCACGCCTTGAGCAGCGCCCTCTGCTACCGCTTGGTTATATCCCTCATCCTCTGGCTTGCCTGTCGCGACATTAACAGCCTGCTTTGACTCTCCCGCAATATAGCCCTCTTCAAACCCCTCCGAGAGCGTGCTTGCCGCCATTCCTCTGGCAAGACTGTCACTCTTTCCAAGCACCGACCTCTCAAGAACCTTGCCAGCAACAGTTCCAACCAAGGCCGCTTTAACACCAACATCTAAAGCAGCGGCCTTGGCTGCACGACCTCTATAGATAGCTCTCGCAACATCGCGTTTTTGCTGAACATCCAGACCTTCATACTCGGAATTCCCAACAACCTCTCTATGGTAAATCTCCAAATATGGTTCAAGTTTATCTAATTGATCATCCTTGAGACGATCAATCGCGTCCTCAGTTTCGGCTCCAGCTCCACCGCCCTCTATGACTCCGGCTGCTCCACCATAACCAACAGCCGCTCCAGTAGCACCCGCAGCCTTTTTTGCTGCAGGAGAGAACACAGTCTCCGCAGCAGTTCTTGAATTAGCACCAGCCTCCACAAGAACCTTTACTTCAGGACTCATTTTGGCAGCAGCGGCCATCACCCCCTTTTTGGTTAATGCGCTGACAGGACCGCCAGTAGCAAGAGATGCCCCTACAGATCCAACGCCAGACGCCCCGTGCATAGCAAGCTCGCCCCACCCAGCATCAGGATTTATTTTTACCCCTAATGTTGCATCTTCATCTGCGACCGTAAGCGGGGTGTCCATCGCCTGACGAGACTCATCAGACATATCATCCCTAATCGCTTCGCCAGTCTCTTCTCCCCACTCCTCAATAGCTCCACCGACCCGCTCAGCCCCCAGTAGTCGCAACCCACTACCCATGGAACCAACACTACCGGTGACCCCCATTGCTGCGGCATGGAGAGGCTGCAAGCCCTGTGCATTACGCCTCTCATTAGCCGCATTCTTTTTAATTTCCGCAACCTGCTGCTCATACTCAGCATCAATTCTATCCAGCTCATCATTAGCTGCACGACTCTCAGAAGCCGCCTCTGCAACACTAAAGCCAGCCATCAGTATCGCTCCACAGCCGCTCAACATACTTATTCAGCTTCTCTTGAACACCTACCTTCCCATTAATGCCAGCCATCAGTATCGCTCCACAGCTGCTCAACATACTTATTCAGCTTCTCTTGAACACCTACCTTCCCATTAATGCTAACCATCATCTCTTTCAATGCTTGTTCAGCTTTCTGAATTGATCCATACCGACTGATCACCGCATCACGAATACCTTTGTTCTGCCCCATGGCTTTAAACATGGCGTTCAAACTAGCTATTGCCGCCCTTAGTGTTTTGATCGAAGATCTGCCTGGTGCGGCAGATATCTGCTCAATATTATCTAAAGACTTATTCGCAGATTCCGCCAGAACAGAATCATGATACTGCTGCTGTTCGCTCTCGGCCTGTATCGCAGCCTCATAAGTTTGACTGGCTTCATTTTGCTGTGATGCTT
>JABHIC010000363.1 GCA_018671205.1 Gammaproteobacteria bacterium | reverse complement strand
GTGGGAGAGTCAGGAGATAAGTTTTGGGTAGCAACTGGCGCAGTTGAGCGGATTTTTGCAGACTCCAAACATGAGGTAGTAAAAACAGTTCTCGGCGCCGAGCTCGTTGGCCTCCACTACACAGCCCCATTTGATGACTTGCCAGCAGTCAAGGCAGTGGCCGAGGCTAATCCAGAAACTTTCCACTCAGTTGTCGCCACCGACAAGCTTATTATGCCTATCTCCGCTGACGAAGGCACTGGGCTCGTCCACACTGCAGTTTCTGCAGGGACAGAGGATTTTAAGCTTGGTCGTCTCCGCGGTCTCCCCATGGTTCCAGTCATTGATGACGAGGCTAGTTATCTGGAAGGTCTAGGTTGGCTTAGCGGCCAAAATGCCAAAAAACACCCCGAACTCATTCTCGACCACCTACAAGAGCGGGATCAAAAGGGAGAGAGCTGGGTCTTTGACATCCATAACTACAAACACCGCTATCCTGGCTGCTGGAGGTGCAAGGCAGAGTTAGTCTGGAAAGTAGCCGACGAATGGTACATCAGTATGGACAAAAAGGGCAAGGACGGACGTACTTACCGCGAGCGCATGCTCAGTGTAGTGGACAAAATTACCTGGATCCCAGACTTTGGTCTCAAGAGAGAGATCGACTGGCTTACCAATATGCATGACTGGATGATCAGCAAACCCAATCGGTACTGGGGACTCGCACTCCCCATCTATGAGTGTGAGTGTGGTCACTTCCAGGTTGTCGGGAGCAAAGAAGAGCTTCATGAAAAAGCAGTCGATGGCTGGAAAGACTTCGACGGTCATAGCCCACACAAACCACATATTGATCAAGTAGTTATTGCATGTGAAAAATGTGGTAAAAATGTGAACAGAGTTGGTGATGTTGGTAATGTCTGGCTAGACGCCGGGATCGTCCCTTTCTCCACTCTCATCGACCCAGATACGAATAAGCCCAGCTACACCGCAGACAAAAAATATTGGTCAGAGTGGTTCCCAGCTGACTTTATCACCGAGTCATTCCCTGGTCAGTTCAAAAACTGGTTCTACGCCATGCTGGCCATGAGCACGGCCCTCGAAGATACCAACTCATATCAGACTGTTTTGGGCTTTGCCTCTATGCTCGCCGAGGACGGCAGACCCATGCACAAGTCTTGGGGTAACTCAATTGAGTTTAACGAAGGAGCAGAAAAAATCGGCGTAGACATCATGCGCTGGCTCTACTTACGCCAGAACCCAGTCAATAATCTTCTCTTTGGCTACAAAGCAGCCGATCAGGTTCGCAGGCAGTTCCACCTCATTCTCTGGAATAGTTATCGATATCTCGTTAACTCCGCAGAAGACGCCAACTGGTCGCCAGATCCAGAGTTCAAACCGTCAAGTAATCCTCTTGATCGGTTCTTAGTTTCCCGCCTCCACTCCACCATCAGAGTAGTAGAGGACTCACTTGATCAGTATGATCCGTATCGCGCAACATTAGCACTGGAGTCATTCGTCTCAGATCTCTCTACTTGGTACATCAGACGGTCGCGCCTTAGATCCAACTCTCCTGAGCTTCTTCACACTCTCCATCAGGTTCTGGTCGATCTCTCGATCATCCTCTCTCCGTTTATGCCATTCATGCCAGACAGAATGTTCCGCAATCTCACAGGTGGTAAGAGTGTTCACCTAGCTGATTGGCCAGTTTGTAGGGGTGAGGTCATCTCACCCGAACTCGAAGAGGCCATGACTCAGTCTCGAAAGGTAGTCGAGCTCGGTCACTCTGCACGTCGCAAGGAGGGCATTCGAGTCAGACAGCCTCTTGCCATGATCTCAGTTACCGGGGCAGAGCTACCAGAAGAGCTCTCACCCATAATTCTTGACGAACTCAACGTCAAAAGTATCGAGTACTCAAAAGGAGACGAGCTTACAGCCACACTCGACACCGTCCTCACTCCAGAGCTAGAGCAAGAGGGGATCGCCCGTGATCTTATGCGCGACATCCAAAAAGCCCGCAAAACTGCCTCTCTCAACCCCACAGACATCATCACAGTCGAGCTTCCTTCTTGGCCCTCTGAGTGGGAAGAAGAGATTCGCGATCGAGTTAACGCTGTTGAGTTACAAGTAGGGGAAGAGCTCAAGGTTACCCATGTTAAAAAAGCTTGATCGGTGGCTTACCTCCGCTTATCTCGTCCTCTCGACCATTAGTCTTGTCATAATTGCCAGTATCTCACCAGAGCGATTACTTACCCAAGCTGTCTGGCTCCTGATTGGATTTGGTATCTATCTCTATCTCTCTAGCCAGGACTCTGCAGTCTATATTGCCTTCTCCAGAATTAGCTTTTATTTTGCACTTGCACTTCTCGCGCTCACCTTTGTTTTTGGCGAAGGTACTCGTGGCTCGCTTAGGTGGATCCCGATTGCTGGCTTTCACCTCCAGACCTCAGAGTTAGCCAAGCCTCTTCTTATCCTCGCCTTCTCACGCATCATTTCTCAAAAGAATCTCACAAGAATCAAGGATCTAGCAATCATCTCTCTCTGGGTACTACCTCCCCTCCTTCTTATTCTCAAGCAACCTGACCTTGGTACCACGCTAGTCTTGATTGCCGTTATTATTACGCAGCTGTTTGTCGCCCGTGCTCCGTTCTGGATCTTTGGCCTCGGAGCTTCTGTTCTTGCTCTTATGATCAGATTCTCACAGTATTTCCTCAAAGATTACCAGTTAGCGCGCATCCAGTCATTTCTTAATCCAGAACTTGATCCCCTCGGATCAGGTTATAACGTCATCCAATCAATCATCGCGATTGGCTCAGGCGGGATTCTAGGCAAAGGCTTGGGACAGGGTACCCAGTCTCATCTTCGTTTCTTGCCAGAAAGACACACCGACTTCATCTTTGCTTCACTTGTTGAGGAACTCGGTCTTCTGGGTGGTGCCGCAATTATCATCATGCTTGGGATCCTCCTCTATCGCCTTACCACTATTATGCTTAGCACAGAGTCTGGGCAGAGTAGGCTCATCCTGGCTGGCATCTTTGGGTATGTTTTTTTCCAGTCACTCGTTAATATAGGGATGAATCTAGGGATCACTCCAGTTACCGGAGTCACGCTCCCCCTAGTTTCATACGGTG
>JABHIC010000362.1 GCA_018671205.1 Gammaproteobacteria bacterium | reverse complement strand
TGGGGTGTGACCCACTGAACCAGACGGCCGTGGAGCGGATCAGAAAAATCAAGCAGAGAGCGGCGGGAAAGGGGCTGATTCTGCTGGCCTCAGAACTGGGGCAGCTGCTTCCGTGGATTGCCCTTGAGCAACCATCGGATCGGGAGCGGTTGAGTGCCCCTTGTCAGCGCCCCACCACCTGGGTGGTGCCAGCATCAGCAGAGGTACCGAGGTGGATTCGGGGAGGGTATGCGACGGTTGCAGTGAGACTGACACAGTTTGCGCCAGTGGTTCAGCTCTGTGAGACAGTAGGCTCTGCACTGGTCTCAACCAGTGCGAACCGGGCGGGTTCAGTTGAGATTTCCAGCGCAGTGAAACTGAGATACCTTCTTGGTAATCAACTGGATGTTATTTTCTCAGGAGAGACAGGGGGGGTGGAGAGGCCGAGTGAGATCCGTGATTTTTATCGGGGTACCTTGTTGCGTGGAGGATAAATGGTTTCACCATAAAGGGAGACAATAGCTGTCCCAAGGTGTATCATGAGTATCTTGATCTACCACTTCAACGGACGAGTAGAGAGATGCTTCACAGTATCAGAGAAGTTTGTGAGTTGACAGACAAAAGTCGCTCCAGCATCTATCGGATGTTTAGTCGTGGAGACCTTGCCTACATTGTGGGCAAGGATGGAAAGCGACGGGTTGAGACCTCTGAGCTACTCCGTGTCTTTGATGAGATTAATTTCAATGACTCTCCCAACCTTTCCGATTCGATGGAGGCGAAGGTTGCCCCTCCGACTGCCCAGGGAGGCGACCCTTATGTGACCGCCAGAGAGCTGAATGATCTGCGTGGCATGATGCATGACATGAAGTCGGAGTTGGATGATATCCGTGAAGACAATCGTAGGTTGTTGCGACTGCTGGAGCACCAAACCATGCAGCCACAGTCCCCCCATCAGCCGACTCCTCAACCCGTCCACTACCCCACCCCTCCACCATCCACTGTGGCGGATTCAGCGGAGGCTGGGAGTGATGTGGGCGACGACGATGATGATGAAGAGCTCCCTGTTACCGCGGTGGCTGAGCAGGGGTGGAAGGCCTATCGTAAACAGCGTGCGGTTCAGGAGGAGCAGCGGCACCAGATGGTTTCTGCTTCGGCATACCGAGAGGGTACGGCTCCCCATGTGGTGAACGAGCTAGGGACCTGGTTGAAAAATTTCTTTTTTGGGGAGTGGCAGAAGCGTTAGGTTCCTTAGTGATCCACTCTTTCTTTGCTTTAGGGTACCCTTTAGCCTCTTATTAGTAGTTGGCGTTCCAGCGTCTTCTGGTGGGGGTTCTGCTCTGCATCACAGAACACCTCCCTGATCTTGGTGATAATAGGTAGCAGGTTGGCCTCTTTCATCGAGCAGAAAACCTTATTATGAACCCGGCGGGATTGAATAATTCCTGCTTTTCGCAAGACCTCAATGTGCTGTGAAATATTACTCTGGCTGCTGCCGGTGTGGTCAAGAATTTCATTCACGATCTTCTCTTGAGAACCCAAAAAACAGAGAATTTTCAGTCGTGTAGGGTGACTGATTGCATGCAGTGCAGAGGCGACCTGTTGGATCTCCTCCTTTTTGGACGGTAGCTGAATTTCCTCTCTCATCAACTCCTCCCAAGAGCATTGATGTTGTAATTACTTCGTTGTGTTGCCATTACGGTTGAAATTATTAATATTTGAGCATCTTTATATCTTGATGCAGCACTCAATACCATACTTATCTTCTATATATTGTGCCAGAACGCGTTGTTGCTTCTTGTCGAGCTGTACACAGAGCAGGATTAACTGAGCAAGGCCATCATCCTCAGCGAAGAAGAAGGCGATTGGAACTTTTAGTGTCTCAGACAGCTTGGTAATGGTCTGGTCGCCGGGACGGTGGCGATTGTTTTCGTACTGATTGATTCGCGGGCTTGCTGTGGCTGGATCGATTCCGATCTCCAGACCCAGTTGCTTTTGTGATAAGCCGCTCTGCTGCCTAGCCTGTTTCAGGCGGGCACCAAATATTACACGTGGCTCAGACATGATGCAGTGGCAGCGTCTGACATGGGCGGGTTCTCCTCCTTATAGAACGTATTATATGCACTTTATGCGGATTCTAAAACGAAAACAATTAAGTAAAACTTAATGTCTCAGAAACTGGCTGTAGCATAGGCTCCTAGAGTATCCCTTCATTGAGTCATCGCTCTGTAGCGGCTTTGATAGATAGCCTCCTATGGTAGAATTGTCCGCTGTTTTCACCAGTGACTATTAATTAACGAGAGGTGCCATAGATGTTTTCAAAGCAAGAGACGATTGCAGGATTTGATGATGAACTCTGGAGTGCAATGGAGAGCGAGGTGCGCAGACAGGAGGAGCATATCGAGCTGATCGCCTCAGAAAACTACACCAGCCCACGGGTGATGGAGGCGCAGGGCTCCCAGTTGACCAATAAGTACGCTGAGGGATACCCGGGTAAACGTTACTATGGTGGCTGTGAGTATGTTGATATTGCGGAGCAGTTGGCGATTGATCGTGCCAAAGAGCTGTTTGGCGCCGACTATGCCAATGTGCAGCCACACTCCGGCTCTCAGGCCAATGCTGCGGTCTATCAGGCGCTCTGTAATCCGGGTGATACCATTCTTGGAATGAGTCTGGATGCGGGTGGGCACCTGACTCATGGGGCCAAGCCCAATTTTTCTGGCAAGCTCTACCATGCGGTTCAGTATGGGTTGAATACAGAGACCGGGCTGCTTGATTATGAGCAGATGGAGGCACTGGCCCGTGAGCATAGGCCGAAAATGGTTGTGGCCGGATTTTCCGCCTACTCCCGTGAAATAGACTGGCAGCGATTCCGTGATATAGCCGATGAAGTCGGAGCCTATCTATTTGTCGATATGGCGCATGTGGCGGGTCTGATTGCGGCGGGAGAGTACTCAAGCCCGGTACAGATTGCTGATGTGACAACCACCACCACCCATAAAACCTTGCGTGGACCTCGTGGAGGAATCATCCTCGCCAAGTCCAATCCAGCGCTTGAGAAAAAATTTAACTCGGTGGTCTTTCCCGGAACACAAGGGGGGCCGCTGATGCATGTGATTGCAGCCAAGGCAGTCGCCTTCAAAGAGGCACTGGAGCCCTCATTTAAAAGCTATCAGCATCAAGTGAAGCTGAATGCTCAGGCAATGGCGGCTGTTTTTCTGGAGAGAGATTATGACGTGGTCTCTGGTGGAACCGATAAC
>JABHIC010000051.1 GCA_018671205.1 Gammaproteobacteria bacterium | reverse complement strand
TGAACGGAGAAAGGGGTAACGATATGGTTCTAGGGACTGTCCGAGAATAAGAGGATCTGTTGTGGAAAAGCTGAATAATGGGTATCTATGTGATAATAAGAGATGAGAGAGTGGAAGCAAAGAATCAGGGTTGGAGGAAATAATAGTGATGGCAAGTAGTAATAGAAAAGTACTGGTTGTGGATGATGACCCCAATGTGCTGGATGCTTATGAAGAGATCCTGGTTGCGACTAATGATGACGAGGCGGATCGTCTGATGGAGCTACTGACTGCAGACCTCTCTATTAGCAACCGTGAGAGTAACACCACGATTGAGGGGGCCAAAGATGATTTTGAGATGGTAAAGGCGGCCTCTGCAGAAGAGGCGATAGAGCTCTTTACCGAGGCTAATGCAGCCGATGCCCCCTTCTCGACCGTATTTATGGATATTCGCATGCCGCCCGGAATGGATGGGGTGGAGTGTAGCGCAAGGCTGCTTGAGATTGACCCAACCGTCTTTGTCGTAGTGGTCTCTGCCTATGCGGACTATTCGTTGAGTGACATCAATAACCATCTGGGACGAGACTACATCTACCTGAAGAAGCCCTTTATACCGGAAGAGTTGATCCAGGTGGCTGAATTCTTTTCGTTACAGTGGAACAAGAACAGGGTGCTCAAGCAGAGAATTACAGCCCTGGAGCTGGAGCTGGATCAATGTAAAAAGGAGGGGAGCCCCCAATGAAATTATTCAACCAAACCATCACCCACAGCGCACTGTTTTTTCTGGCATGGACGGGGCAGGCAGTTGCCGAGATCAATCTCAATTTTGGGCTCTACGCCTCCGACAAACCCACTGCTGTGGTGGCCCAGTTTCGTCCCCTGTTGAGTGAGTTGGAAAAGCGGCTCTCTTCAGCGCTGGAGGAGAAGGTGATGATTCATACCCGCATCTCGCCCAGCTATGAGAAGGCTATTGGTAAGCTGGCCAATGGCGAGGTTGATTTTGCCCGTTTTGGCCCGGCCTCCTACGTGTTAGCCAAAGAGCAGCGTCCCGGGATTACCCTGATTGCAATGGAGAGTAAAAAGGGAAAAAAGATGCGTAGCGGTTACATCATTACCCATGCAGAGAGTCCACTCAAAACCTTGAGTGAACTGAAAGGGAAGCGTTTTGCCTTTGGCAGTGAGCAGTCCACCATCGGACGCTACTTTGCCCAGTTACTGCTGACGGAGTCTGGCGTACAGTCCGCTGACCTTGAAAAACATGCCTATCTGGGACGGCATGACAAGGTGGGAGAGGCGGTAGCCAATGGAAGTTTTGATGCCGGTGCACTGAAATCCGGAACCTTCAAGAAATTACTCAAGAAGGGGAAGAAGATTCGTATCCTCAAGGAGTTCAGGCTCGCAACCAAGGCGTGGGCTGTGCGTGATGGGCTCCCCCAAAGGGTGAGTGCAGCAATGACCACGGTGCTACTTGGCTTTGATAATCCGGCATCACTCAAAGTGCTGAAAAAAGATGGTTTTGTGGCAGCGGATGATGCCGCCTATGACTCGGTACGCAAGGCGATCCATAATAGTGGAGCCTTTTTTAACTAAGTGCGTCTCTCTCCCCGCACCTGGTCTGTAGGTACCCAGACTTTTCTGGGGATGCTTGTTGTCAGCCTGTTGCTGAGCTGGTTAGGAACCACGCTGTTCTCAACAATGGTCTACCAGATACAGCAGGAGCATATCGCAGAGGATGTTGACAAGCGCACAGCACTCTTCTCGACTACCCTGCTTGATGCGCTATTGAGTGAGGATGTTCCCGTACTGGAGACCACCCTGCAGGGGCTCACAAAGATTCACACCAACCTGATGGGGGCCGAGTTCTGTGACTATCGCAACCGTCCCCTGCTCCGTTGGGGCTCAGAGGTGCCGAGTTGCCTGGCTGAGGGGGATAGCGTTGTTGAGGCACTGCTCAGTGAACAACATATTATGACCTCGCGCAGAGAGATTATCTATCAGGGAGAGCGCTTTGGCGCGATCGCACTGCGCTGGAATCTAAAACAGCCGTTTGCGGCTCTGGATGCACAGATTGAGCAGTTTTTTCTGATCCTGATTGCTGCGGTGCTCTTTCTTGCGCTGATCCTCTTTGTGATGGTGCGCTGGCTGGTGGTTTTTCCCATTCGCAAAGTAGACCACTTCCTGACTATGGTTCAGACCCATGAGACCATGGATCAACAGGGGGTGCTGAACAGTTCACAGGAGTTGAGTAACCTCTATCAGGGGGTATTGGGGCTGCAACAGAGCATGGCAGACGAGGCCAAGTTACGTGAGGAGCGAGAGCAGTTACTGGTCAGCCTGGAGGATAAGGTCGCTGCACGTACCAGTGATCTGAAGCGGAGCAATGAGCAGCTCTCCTCGATTATGGAAAACATGAGAGATGAGCTCTTTGTCCTCAACGAGCAGGGAGAGGTGCTGGTGAGTAATCCGGCTGCCCGCAGACGTTTTCCCTCGCTGGCTGCTCAACCACAACAGGCCACCCACTTCAGGGGGCTCTTTGCCGAAAACCAGGCAGAGCAGCTAGAGCAGCTTTTGGCGACAACCTCACCATCGATAGCAACCCTGCTTCTGCTGGACAAAGAGAGGGAGAAGCTTTTTCTGGAGCTCTCCATCTCTCCACTGCCGATTGACCCAGACCATCGGCACCAACTGATTCTGATTCGTGATGTTACCGAGCAGCATGACCTGGAGGAGAAAGAGCAGATGATTGCATTCCAGTCCGGTATTGCAGAGATATCGGCCAACATCATGCACAATATCGGCAATGCACTGGCGGGAATGGGGGGGCATCTGATTCGGCTGAATGGAGGAAAGAGCAAGCTGAAACGGATCTCAGATACCCTGCTGCAACTCTCTGAGAAGGCTGACGAGCTGCCGGTTGAAAAATTTAGCGAGCTTCTGAAAAGCAGTAGTGCAATGGTCGAGTCGGTTCGTAACGGAGAGCTGGAACAGCCAATAGAGAAGCTGGAGCTGGGGATCAATAAAATTTCCAGGGTCATCCGTCTGCAAAAGAGCAATAGTCGCCCCATCTTCCAGCTGAGCCGTTTTCACCCCTCTGTTTTTCTGAAAGAGGTGACAGAGGTGGTAGAGAGCGCACAGAAGAGCGGTTTGATTGAGGTCTCAATAGAGGTGGATGACGCACTCAATGAGGTCTATCTACCCAGAAACCAGCTGTTTCAGGTTCTGGTCAGCCTGCTGGTCAATAGTGTTGAGGCGATCAAGGCTCGTCAGGATCAACAGCCGGGTGAGATTACCCTGCGTCTATTCTCGGAACTCAGAGCAGAGCGGCCCGGTATCACCATCACGCTGCAGGATAATGGGGTTGGGGTAGAGAAGAGTCGCCTGCCGACCCTCTTCTCCTCCAGCAGCACGACCAAACATCAGGGGGAGGGGGCCGGACTTCATGCCAGTGGAAATTTTGTCCTCAGTTTTGGTGGAGAGATCGCTCTTGATAGTGATGGAGTGGGCAAGGGGGCTACGGTCAATCTCTGGTTGCCGATGAAGCGAAAGTAGAGACCACCTCCACCACCCCCCGGGTCAGCGCCTCAACTGCCTGCGGCTCAATCACAAATGGAGGCATCAGATAGATCAGTCGACCAAAGGGGCGTACCCAGACCCCCTGTTCAATAAACAGGGGTTGAATCCTGTTGAGATCAACCGCCTCTCTCATCTCGACCACCCCAATGGCACCCAATATTCGCACCTCTTTTACCCCGGCCATACTGCGACAGGGGGCAAGCCCCCTACGTAACCCCGCCTCAATCTGCTGAACCCGCTGCCGCCAGGGAGAGCGGAGCAAGAGATCAATGCTCGCATTGGCGGCACTACAGGCGAGTGGGTTGGCCATAAAAGTGGGGCCATGCATCAGCGTACCACTCCCCTGACTGGAGAGGGTGGTGGCTACCGCCTCTGTGGTCAGCGTGGCAGCCAGAGAGAGCGTTCCGCCTGTCAGTGCCTTGCCGATACAGAGGATATCGGCAACCACCCCGGCATGGTCACACGCCAACAGCTCTCCGCTACGGCCAAACCCGGTCGCAATCTCATCCGCAATCAGCAGTACCTGATAGTGGTCGCAGAGGGCGCGAGCCCGCTGTAGGAATTTAGGGTGGTAGAAGTACATCCCCCCGGCCCCCTGTACCACCGGCTCAAGAATCAGTGCCGCCAGTTGGCTATGGTGCTGCTCCAGCAGCTGTTGTAGTGGCTCCATCGACCGCTCCTCCCATGCAGCGCCAAAGGGGATTGAGGGGCGCGGGATAAAGTGGTGGCTCGGAAGCTGGTGTTGGAATAGCGTATGCATCCCGTTATCCGGGTCTGCCAGTGCCATCGTCGCAAAGGTATCTCCGTGGTAACCGCCACGCAAAACCGCTAGCTTACACCGCTCCGGCTCACCTCGGGCCATCCAGTACTGCAGCGCCATCTTCAGCGCCACCTCAACCGCAATAGAGCCTGAATCAGCGAGAAAAATATGTTGCAGGGGAGGGGGGGTCAGCGCAATCAGGCGTTGAGCCAACTCAACCGCCGGGCGGTGGGTCAGGCCACCAAACATCACATGAGAGAAGTGGTCAATCTGCGCTCTCAGTGCCGCATTGATCTCGGCAACCTGATAGCCGTGGATTGCCGACCACCAGGAGGACATACCATCAATCAGTGATGTGCCCCCCTCCAGGGTCAGGATTGCCCCCTCCGCAGCAGCCACCGGATAGGCCGTAAGTGGATGGGCCATACTGCTATACGGGTGCCAGAGATGTCTCTTGTCAAACTCCAGAAGCTGCTCTGTATCGAGAGTGGGAGGCATCATGGCAGATGGCATCACTCAGAGAGGGCGCGGTGTGAGTCTCAGGCGGCTGAGAGCGTGCCCACTGCTCTCCTCAGCGCTTATCAACTGTAGCTCGAACCCCTCCTTTCGACTGATTGCGTGCCCCGCCTCAAAAGCGAGTTGGTAGAGGGCATCCGCATAGTGTGGGGAAGAGGGGGTGTCAGCGGTAAAGAGTGTGGGACAGACCAGCTCAAGGGGCCAGCTCTGCTGGTGATAGTGGAGTGTCACCGGATCAGGCAGAAGCCGAACCAGCTGTTGCAGGGTCTGCCCCAGCAGTCTGCGGTCAAAATGGTGAGCACAGGCCGCTGTCTCCCCGCTGTCGGCGGACCGTATTGGCGCAGAGAGAGGTTGAGTCTCTACCCCCTGTAACCCCTCAATGAGTGTTATCCACTGCTCCAGAGGGGTAGGTTCAGCCATCCGCTTGAGTGAGTCCGTCTCTGTTCGTGCCCACTGACTCAGCAGGGTGAGTGCCGACTGCATCGACAGCATGGCATGTTGAGCCGTCAGGCATAACGGATCTTCTGAAGAGAGGTTGGCCCGACTCTGTAGCAGCCCAAGATACATCTGCAGTACATTGAGAGGCTGTCTCAGGTCGTGGGCGGCGTGAGAGAGAAACTGTTCCAGTGTGAGGGGAGGGGGTGGTTCATTCATGGTCACGCAGAATACGGGCCGCCTCAGCTCGCCTCTTGACCCCCAGCCTACGCAGAATCGAGTGGATATGTTGGCTGACTGTCCCCTCAGTGATCTTGAGGTGGGCAGCGATTTCACGATTACCCATGCCCCCATTAATCAGGTAGAGAATCTCTATCTGGCGTTGGGTCAACTGCTCCAGCGGCGAGGCGGTTCTCTTTATTAGCTCAGGAAAAAAGGGGCGACCCGCAATAACCTCGGAGAAGGCCGTGACCATCTCATCCGGGCTCAGAGATTTTGAGATAAAACCGGCCACGCCGGCATTTCTCACCGTCTGAATATCGATGTGGCTCTCTGAGCTACTGACAATGACAACCGGAAGATCCGGGAACGTCTCAAGAATCTGGTAGACCCCGTTAAACCCATCCATTCCCGGCATTTTTAGATCAAGCAGAAGCAGGTCAATCGGCTGTTGTCCAAGCTGCTCCAGTACAGAAGAGAGATCCTCTGCCTCAAGCAGCTGCTCAACCTCATCTTTTTCCTCCAGCAGCAGGCGAATACCCTGCACATAGAGGTAGTGGTCATCGGCAATCAAAATATTCATAGCAAAGATATTATAGTTCTTTTATCTGTAAGGACATTATAGTTTTTTTATCCGAAAACATCTGCCCCCTGATTCACTTGATTGCGCTAACTTTAGGCCTTAAGCTTGGTAGCCATGCCAATCAAAAAATATGTTCTCCCGGTCGCGGGTCTGGGTACCCGTTTTCTTCCCGCCACCAAGGCGATTCCCAAGGAGATGTTGCCTATCGTCGATAAGCCGCTGATTCAGTATGTCGTGGAGGAGGCGGTCGAGGCCGGTGCAACCGAAATTATTCTCGTTACCCACCCCAGCAAGCGTGCGCTGGAGGACCACTTCGACATCAATGTGGAGCTGGAACGCACCCTGGAAAAAAAAGGTAAAACGCAGTTGCTGGAGCGGGTGCGAACCATCCTGCCAGAAAATATCCGGGTGGCTGCGGTGCGTCAGCATGAGCCATTGGGGTTGGGCCATGCGGTTCTCTGTGCCAAAGAGCTGGTGGGAAATGAGCCCTTTGGGGTGATTCTGCCCGATGTACTGATCCACCACCCTCAGCGGGGCTGTATGGCCCAGATGATGAAAGTCTACCAGCAGTTGGGGCATAGCATTATCGCGGTGGAGCCGGTGGCGCATGACCAGGTCGATAAATATGGCATTGTCTCCCTCGAAGCGGGGGGCGAGGAGGGGCTGCGGCAGCTCTCCGGTATCGTTGAGAAACCGACCCCGGAAAATGCCCCCTCCAACCTCTCCGTGGTAGGGCGCTACATTCTCCCCCCCAGGGTGATGCAGTTACTGGAACAGACCACCCCGGGTAGTGGTGGAGAGATCCAGCTCACTGATGCGATTGCGGCACTCATTCAGGAGGAGCCGGTCTACGCCTATACCTTTGAGGGAACCAGCTACGATTGTGGCAATAAACAGGGGTTCCTGCGGGCAAATATCGACTATGGGCTGAGAGACCCGGAGACCCGGGAGGGGCTGCTTCAGCAGATGAGCGTGCAGAGCCACTCCCCGGATCGCTAAGCACTGATAAGTCTACAAAATATAATGAAAAATACTGTTTTATGATCGAAGAGTAGTGTTATCCTTTGACCCTATAAATATAATGACACCAGGAGGGGCGGCGGTCTATTTACCTATGAGCAGTGATGCGAGCAGTGATCCGTCTCTTTTTTCTGCAGCTCCCAACCTGAGCAATGCTCAACTCGACGAGTGGGCCAACTTCTACGCCCAGGAGAAGGGGGAGGCCGACAATATCTGGGCCTCGGCGGAGTGGCTTCACTTTCTGCTCGCCGGTGAGCAGTTTATTCTCCCGATGAGTGCACTGGATGAGGTCTCAACGGTCACCCTCGGTGTTCGTCTGCCCCATCTCCCCGCTGCGGCCATCGGCTTGATCAATCTGCGTGGCGAGACCATACTCACCATCGATCTCGGGCAGATGCTCAATCTGCGCGGCTCCGTTGCCCCCAATGAAAAACAGCGTGTGCTGCTATTCAAGGAGTCGGACGAGGAGGATCAGCAGCGTACCGCATTTCTGATTGACGAGATTTTGACCGTAACCGATATCGATGAGGCGCAGCTACAGCTACTCCACGAGGGGGATGAGAGCGAGAAGAGCCGATATATTGATGCCGTGACCGACAGCCATAGTGGTGACTCCATCAGTCGTATTCATGTCGGCACACTGTTGCGCGGTGTACGGGAGATGTTGTGAAAATAGAAGTGGCCAGCGGGTAATACGCTGGCTTTAACCGGGTTAAGTTGAATTGGTTTAGTATTGAATCTTGAGGAAGATCAGATGAGCGAAGAGAAGAGTGAGGGGCAATCATTTGTCATGCCGGAGTCGGATGGGATCCGTAACGGTGTGCCGTTGGGAGATGAGATGGAGGGGCGTGGGGGAGAACAGCCGGATCTTACTCCGCAAGGTTTTAATCAGCGCATGCGTGATGCGGCCTCTGGTAAGAGCAGTGCGGACTCTTCCGATGAGGGTGTGGCGAGTAGCGTCACCGCTCAGAGCAGTGGCTTGATGCGCACCAGTGGCTTCTCGATCAAGGCCAAACTGATGGCCTCACTCTCACTGTTGACCCTGATTATTCTCACCCTGGGGGTCATCTCCTTCACCTCTATCGTCGAGATTAATGATCTCTCTGTCAGTATTGCAGATCGCCAGAGTGCCCTTGCAAAAATCACTGAGTCGATCAAGGTGTCGGTCTTCCGGGCGCGTGATGCGGAGAAGGACTTCCTTATCAAAGAGGAGCAGGAGGCGCTGGATCGTTCCGGCCGCTTTATTACCAAACTACGGGGACAGCTGGAGAAGGCAACTGAACTGGGAACAGAGATCGAGAAGGCGACGGGTGCCCAGACCACGGATCAGTACCTCAAAATGTCTGACTCAGTGGATGCCTACGAACAGCAGTTTTCCGAGCAGGTAAAAAATGTGAAAGAGGCACGATCCTCAGTGAATCAAGATCTTGTCAGGACCAATGAGAGCAAGAACGAACTCACGGTTCGTTCTGCGGAACTGCGTCTGTTGGTCAAGGGTGTTGTGGATGATTACTGGATCAACACCAAAAATGGGCTCAAACAGAATATTACGGATGCACGTGCTACTGCCACCGAGGCTGCGTCGACCGCCACTCTCGCCAAACAGGCCGCAGACAAAAAACTGGAAGAGGATGGCCGTTCCGCCGGTGCCGAGCTCAAAGAGGAGCAGCTCCTTGCAGCAGAACAGCTTGAGGCATCGGCAGCGCTTGCTAAACAGGCGCTTATTGATGCCGGTGCCGCCGCCCAGAGAAAGGTCGTTGTGGCAAGGAGTGAGGCGGATAAGCAGCTCACTGAGTCGGCTCGAATCGCACGGGCAGATTTTGATCGAGAGGCTGATCGGGCCATTCGTGAGGCCGCCCTGGCCGGGACGGCTCGTGGCAATGAGGCAGGGGCCTCCACCCTGAAAGGTAATGATAATGACAGCAGTGCTGCTGCTGCTGCTGCTGCTGCTGTCAAAAAGGTGGCCGTTGAGGCGCAGGAGCGTCTGGCAAAAGAGAGTGCCGAGACGGCACGAGTGAACGCAGATAGTGCAGTGGAGGCGCAGGCGTTAGCGGCGGCTGCGGCAGCCGCTGCCACCGAACAGCTCTCCTCCCAGAGTCGGGATGCTCTCCTGATCTCCGCAGAGAATGCCGCTGCCGCCAGTGAGAAGGTTGCAAATGCCGCGGTGAGCACTGCAAATCGGATCTTTGAGAGGTCTAATGAGGCCGCAGAGGCCGCCTTATCAAGGACGCTGACAGTCAACCGGAAGACGGTTGAGTCGGTCAACATGGGGAGCAAACTCTCTGATCTGGATCGGGAGCTGCTCTCCGTCCAGATTCAGGTGGCCCGTTATCTTCAGCTTAACAAGCAGTCCTTTGTTGATTCCGCTCTTGCCTCAGTTGATACCGCACTGGCAATCAGCGATCAGGTTCGTCGTGAGAGCGGTGATGAGAAGGTCACTCTGCAGATGGGTGAGGTGCGTAAACAGCTGATCGAGTATCAGCGGCAGTTTCGTGATGTGGTTGCGGAGTCCGATGCGGTAGCCGAAGCGCTGATCCAGGCAAACAGCCAGATTGATCAGCAGAAGGATCAGCTCAGACAGACCGGCGAGCAGCTACTGAATCTGGCGACCCAGCTCTCGGATGGGGCGTGGGGGGAGATTTCGAGCCAGTCGCGAGAGCTGCAAATCACAGGTTCGGAGGCACAAAATCTGCTGATGGTTCTGGTGGTGGTGGGCGTACTGCTCGGGGGCTTTGTCCTCTATGCGGTTCCCCGTCCCATTCTTGCGGCCATTAACCAGCTGTTGATGGGGGCGCAGCGGGTGGCCGCGGGGGATCTGACCCAGGCCATTAGTGTGGATAGTCGAGATGAATTGGGGCAGTTGGCAACCACCTTTGACCATATGCGTGCCAATCTGATGTCACTGGTGGACCGTATTCAGTGTGCCTCGGTACAGATCTCCACCACCGTCAATGAGATTCAGGCCGCCTCCAGTCAGCAGTCGGCCACCTCCACCGAGCAGGCGGGGTCACTCAATGAGTTTAGTGTCACTCTGCGCCAGATTGCGCAGAGCTCAGAGCAGTTGGCGAGCAGTGCAACCACCGTGGCGAAAAGCAGTGGCGGGATCGCCACCAAGGTGGGTGATGCCAATAACCGCTCCAGTCAGATGATGGAGTCGATGAACGCGATTGGGGAGTCCACCCGTCAGACCTCGGATCGGATTAAGGCACTCAACGACCAGATGGACACCATCACCGATGCGGTCAGCGCCATCTCCGGGGTGGCAGATCAGACCACCCTGCTCTCGCTCAATGCCGCCATTGAGGCCAATAAGGCGGGAGAGATGGGGAAAGGGTTCTCCGTGGTGGCGACCGAGATTCGTCGCCTCTCCGACCGCTCTATTGACTCCGCCGGAGGGATTGGCGGTATGGTCCGTGATATTCAGCGTGCCACCGAATCCTCCGTGGTCTCGATGGATAAATCCTCGGAAGAGATCCGCCTCGGTATCGAGCTGGTAGAGGACTCTACCGCCACCATGCAGGAGGTCAACCTCAATATGGGAGAGATCAGCAGCCGTACCGAGGAGATCGCTGTCGGGGTAAATCAGCAGGCTGTCTCCTCGACCGAGGCGCAGCAGACCATCACCGAACTGCTTAATGCCTCCAATATTGCGGCCCAGGCGGCTCGCCAGACCTCATCGGCAGCCTATGAATTGAATGCGATGGCGACTCAACTGTCCGATGCGGTTGCAGCCTTCCGAACCTGATGCGCGTAAGGCGACAGGCCTGCCGCCAGCGTGAGTGAAAGAGGAGAGCGTCCATGGAGATGTTGTTATTTGATATTGCCGGGGAGCGCTACGGCGTGGACCTGATGGATGTGGATGAGGTGCTGCATATGTCCACCCTGCGCACCATCCCCTCCGCCCCCGGTTTTCTCGCCGGGGTGCTCAATCTGCGCGGGGCACTGGTTCCGGTGGTCGATATTCAGGAGCGGTTGGGCCACTTCCGCCCCTCGCCGCCTCCACAAATCTCGGCCACGGAGGCGGTGCAGAGTAGCTACCCCAAAGGAACCCGTCTGCTGCTGACCGGTAGGGAGACGTTTCGCTATGGGGTGGTGATGGATGGCTGGCAGGGGATTCGTCAGTTTGACGAGCAGAGCTATCGTGACGGCATTTTAACTACAGAGAGTAAATCCCCCTTTATCAACGGGATGAACCTTGCGGATGAGGGGATGATCCAGCGGATTCTGCTGCGCAGGCTGTTGCAGGATGTGGAGCTGGAGATGTTGCAGACGGAGGTGGGTCGTTGAGCCAGGAAACCGCAGCTGTCACCGGGCTGGCTGAGTGGGCATCAGAATAGACTGAGTGGGAATCAAAGCAGATTAGGGTAGAGTGATATGGCAGAGATCGATTTTCTAGCAATTTTCCGTTCCCAGGTGGAGGGACAGCTCCGTAGCGCGAGTAATCTGGCAATGGAGCTGGAGCGTGCCGCCGGGGCAGGAGAGGTCAGCAACGAGCTGTTAGAGTCGTTGATGCGGGAGTTTCACACCATCAAGGGGGCGGCACGGGCCATTCAGTTTGATGAGATCAAGGATGTGGCGCACCAGATTGAGGATATCTACCACGCACTGATGGATGGAGAGGGGGAGATCCGTATGCCGGACCTGACCAATCTGACCCTCTTTGCTCTGGATCTGGTGGAGGGGCTGCTGCAGTCACGCGTCGATGGCACCCCATTCAGTGGTGAGGAGAAACTCCCTCCTGCTGTGCAGGCCTATCTTCGTGGTGAGCCACTGGCGCTTGCCAGCGAAGCGTCGGTACGGGAGCCACAAGAGGCAGACCAAGCGGTAGACCAAACCACAGATAAAACGGCTGAAATGGAACAGCCGGAAGCTGCAGAGGATGTAACGAACGCGGCTGAGAAGAGCCGGGCAAGCGAGGAACCTGCCGCCCCCTCACCAGCCTCAGGCATCCGGCAGGCGGGGGATTATGAGCAGCTGACCGATGCCCTGCTCACCCTCTCTGGTGAGTTTACCGTAGCGGTTGATGCACTACAGGATCAGCGACAGATGATGCGTGGCTCCGGGCAGCAGCTCTCTCAGGTGCAGCGCGAACTGGGGCTCTTTCTGGGGACGATGATGGATAAAATCCAGGCGGCGGGGATTGATCCGCCACTGGAGCGGATGGGGAGTCTGCAGCGCAAGATGCGCACGATCGTCGGGCAGCATAGTGAATCCATTGAGCGGCTTGATCTGACCGAGTCACGGCTCCAGTTCCTGGGCGAGAACCTGCGGGATGAGGTGACCCGTGCCCGTCTGGTGCCGCTCTCCAACCTCTTCTCCAACTATCCGCGTGTGGTTCGGGATCTGGCTCAGGAGCTGGGTAAACAGTGCCACATAGAGATTCGTGGTGAGCAGACGCGGATTGACCGTGCGGTACTGGAGTCGGTACGGGCGCCGATGATTCATCTGCTGCGAAACAGTCTCGATCACGGTCTGGAGACGGCCGAAGAGCGCCGCAGGGCGGGCAAGCCGGAGCAGGGGAAGTTGACCCTGAGTGCGGTTCAGCTTGGAGGACAGATCCGTATCACCCTGGAGGATGATGGCCAGGGCATCGATATGGCACATATTGGTCGTCGGGTGGTTGAGCGTGGAGACACCACAGAGCCGCTGTGGCAGGCGATGAGTCAGCAGGAGCAGGAGCAGTTTCTCTTCCTGCCGGGGTTCAGTACCAGCAGAGAGGTCAGTAGCACCTCGGGGCGGGGTTTTGGTCTCGATATCGTCAAGGTGGAGGTGGAGAAGGTGGGGGGGATGGTCACGCTGGAGCATCCCGAGAATGGGGTGGGGAGTCGCTTTGTGATTGAGCTGCCCCTGACCCTCTCACTGACCCGCTGCCTGATGGTTACGGGTGGACAGTCCGCCTACTTTGGACGTCAGATCTACGCCTTCCCTCTCAATGAGATTGGTGAGGTGCGCCGGGCTGTGCAAGCGGATCTGCGCCAGATCGAGGGGCGCCAGTCAATACGTATTGATGATGTCACCCTCCCGCTACATGACTTCAGTGGGATGATGGGGCTGGCCCCGATCTATGAGAAGATCGAGCAGAAGCACCTGCTACTGCTGGGGCGTGGTGCTGAGCGCCGTGGACTGCTGGTGGAAGAGGTGATGGATGAGCAGGATGTGGTGGCCCGTACGTTTGACAGTCGTCTGGGTAAGCTGAGGGATATGCAGGGGGTGACGCTGCTGAGGGATGGCGGGGTGGCCCTGATTGTTGACCCCAGTGATCTGTTGCAGTCAATGCAGGATAACCACGGGGAGGTGAGTGGCGCGGGCAGTTCGTTGGGTGGCGGTGCGTTGAT
>JABHIC010000361.1 GCA_018671205.1 Gammaproteobacteria bacterium | reverse complement strand
CAGCAGACCAAACAGTAGCGTGGTGACTGCAATGACCAGCGGTGAACGCAGATAGAGTTCAATCTGATCTTTAAACAGCAGTCCAGCCAGCCCCACAGGAATGGTCCCCAGCCCGACTGCCCAGGCAAGCCGCGCATCCGGGCTCATCCCTGCGCCACGGAGTGAGCCTACCCATTCGCTAACCATTCTGACCAGCTCATAACGAAAGTAGCTGACAACGGCCAGCAGGGTTCCGAGATGAACCGCTACGTCAAAAGCAAGCCCCTGATCTACCCAGCCGATCAGCTGTGGCACAAGAATCAGATGTGCCGAACTGGAGATCGGCAGGAATTCGGTCAGCCCCTGTACCAGAGCAAGCGCAATAATCTGAAATAAATCCATCTCTCAAGACTCCCTTACAACATATGACGCTGGTCGTGCAGGGTGAAGGTCTCTGGCAACGCCACATCCCGGGTCAACGCCATCACCTTCACCACCTCTCCCATCTGTGCTGGCATAGTGAGCTGCTGAATGGCCCGCGAGGTCTCAATCCGATGAGACAGCTCATCCCCCCCCTCGGCCTCGGCCAGCTCGGTCAACCCACCCGCCAATAGAAAATAGGCCTGTGAGGTATAGCCTGCCACCCCCAAGCCAACCGCATCAGCCGCCTCAGCCAGTGCAGTAAAATCAACATGGGCGGTAATATCCTGAAGCCCTGGCAGAATCAGGGGATCTTCATGTCGATGGTGCCGATAGAAGCAGCTCAACGTCCCCTGTTGTCGCTCAGGACGGTAGTACTCACTACGGGCATAGCCATAATCGACCAACAGGAGTGCTCCACGAGCCAGGCAGTCCGAAAGGGCTGCAATCCATGACGTGGCTGCCGGACGCCACTCAGAACAGTAACCCTCAGCCAACCCGGTAGTCTCGATATCCTCCGGCACTAATGATGGTGCATCCTCATGAGACTCACTCCAGGTCAATGCCCCATCCGGGTTTGTCGAGACCCCAAGCGGTAGCGTCCGCCCCTGGCGCACGATAAAGCGCTCCACTGGAATCGCATCCACCACCTCATTGGCGACCACAACCCCCTGGAAAGGGGAGTCCGGCAGATGCTCTAACCACCTCACCCGCTCCAGCAGATGTGGAATGCGCTCTTCAAGTGTCTGTTGCTGACGTGCCCGCAGCCCTCCACTCAACTCAAGTATCCAGTACCCCTCTGGCAGTTGCTGGCAACGCTCCAGCTCCAGCAGCAGCTCAGCGGCCATTACCCCGGAACCCGCCCCCAGCTCCATCACAATCGGCCTCTCCAGGGGGGCTAATAGCGGCATAATCTGACGTGCCACCACCCGCGAGAAGAGCGGTGAGATCTCCGGCGCGGTAATAAAATCTCCCTCAGCCCCCAGCCCCGACAGGGTGCTGTAGTACCCCAACCCCGGGGTGTAGAGCACCCGCTCCATATAGTGATCAAAGGGAATCCAGCCACCACTGCTATGGATCTCATCAACAATGATCTGTTGCAACTGCTCTGAGCGCGCACTCATCTCTCTGCTCGGTTCCGGGAGGGTCAGGTTCATCTGTTAGACTATCGACTTTAAACTGAGGGTGAATTTTAGAATGGGTAATGATACCAACTCTTTGGACGGGAAAGTGGCGCTGATCACCGGTGCTGCCCAGCGCATTGGCGCAGCCACCGCACAACTGCTCCATCACAGCGGAATGAAACTGGTGATCCACTACCGTAACTCCGACCTGGCCGCCAGGAGATTACAACAGCTGCTGGAGTCCAACCGCAGCCACTCCGTTACGCTACTACAGGGAGATCTTCATCAGACCCAAACCCTGAAGGGGTTGGTTGAGGAGGCCGCAGCGGTATGGGGGCGACTGGATGCACTGATCAACAATGCCTCCACCTTCTACCCCACCCCATTCGGCACCATCACCGAAAACCAGTGGGATGAGCTGCTCGGCATCAACCTCAAAGCCCCTCTGTTTCTGGCTCAGGCTGCCGCCCCCTATCTGACCCAACAGCAGGGCAATATTATCAATATGATCGATATCCACGCCGACCGCCCCCTAAAAGAGCACCCGGTCTACAGTACCTCCAAGGCCGGGCTGGCAATGCTGACCAAGAGCCTGGCTCGTGAACTGGGGCCAGAGATCCGGGTCAACGGCGTTGCCCCCGGCGCAATTCTCTGGCCGGAGAATGAGATAAACGCCACCACCAAAGCAGAGATTATTGCCCGCACGGCACTGAAGCGGAGCGGAGCACCCAGCGATATTGCCCACACGATTCGCTTTCTGATTCGGGATGCCCACTATATTACCGGACAGATCTTAAATGTGGATGGGGGACGTACCCTCAGTAATTAGGCGAACGAAGCCATATCAGTGGTAAAATCAGATACGTCAGATACATTCATGGAATATACGATTATGGAACAGAACCGCCAACCCTCAGAGCTGACAAACCGACCACAGCTCCCCCCATTTTTATCGGCACCACTACAGCTGGTTCCTGATCTAATCCATACGCAGCTACTGGTCAGGGTATTAAACCACCTATTCAAACAGCCATTACAAGAGGGGGAGCTGGACTTTCTGGAGTCCCGTACAGCCGTTATTCGCCTGCTGGACGGGGGGGTTGAGTTCCGTTTCACCAAAGGACGGAAGAAGTTAGTGGCACACTCGGGGAGTAGCTCGGTAGACCTTGCCATCAGTGGCAACCTGTACGACTTTATCCAGCTCTCACTGGGAAAAGAGGACCCGGACACCCTCTTTTTTCAGCGTCGAATCCGACTGGAGGGGGATGTGGAGCTCGGTCTGGAGATCAAAAATCTGCTCTATGGGCTGGAACTTGACTCACTCACCATGCCAACACCGCTGAGGAAGTTAGTAAGAGGGGCGGTTGACCACTATCAGAACCGTATAACCACTCCCTGACTCCCATTCGCACCTCCACAACAACGCCACGACAAGGTATCTCTACGAAATGATGGAACTGGTCTGTCCGGCAGGAAATCTGCCCTCACTAAAAGCAGCCGTTGATCAGGGGGCAGATGCGGTCTATATCGGCTTCAAAGATGAGACCAATGCACGCAACTTTGCGGGGCTCAACTTCAATTCACGCAATATCGAGCGGGGTATTGAGTATGCACACCAGAGAGGTACACGGGTGTTTGCAGCGATCAACACCTTTCCCCAACCGAATGGATGGCATCGCTGGACCGATGCGGTAGACCTTGCCGCAGAATCGGGGATTGATGCAGTGATCCTTGCCGATCTGGGGCTGCTGGAGTATGCCGCCCAGCGCTGGCCCGAGATGAACCTTCACCTCTCCGTACAGGGTTCCGCAACCAACTATGAGTCCATTGACTTCCTCCACCGCACTTTTGGTATTTCCCGGGCTGTTATTCCACGGGTACTCTCTGCGGCACAGGTGCGACATCTGGCTGAGCATAGCCCAATCCCTCTGGAGCTATTTGGCTTTGGTAGCCTCTGTGTGATGGTTGAGGGGCGCTGCCTGCTCTCCTCCTACGCCACGGGGCGCTCTCCCAACACCTATGGCGCCTGCTCACCGGGTAGCCATGTCGAGTGGATCGAGCGCCCCGATGGTGGCACAGAGACCCGTTTGGGGGGGATTTTGGTGGATCGCTTTGAGGCCAATGAGGCGGCGGGGTATCCCACAATCTGTAAAGGGCGTTTTGAGGTAGAGGGGAAGGAGGGGTATGCAATTGAAGAGCCCACCAGCCTCAATACACTGGAGCTACTGCCGGAGATGATGTCGATGGGGATCGGCGCGGTAAAAATTGAGGGGCGCCAGCGAAGCCCGGCCTATGTCGCGCAGGTAACCCAGGTATGGAGAGAGGCCATAGATCGCTGCCAACGAGACCCAGAGGGGTTTCAGGTCGAGCCACGCTGGAATGCGGCACTGTCGAAGGTTGCCGAGGGGGCGCAGACCACACTGGGAGCCTACCAAAGAACATGGCAATAAAGATCTCACTGGGGCCGGTTCTCTATTACTGGAGCGAGGAGCAGTTACGCACCTTCTACCGGCAGGTTGCTACTGCACCCGTCGACATTGTCTATCTTGGTGAGACGATCTGCTCCAAGCGTCGCTCCCTGAGCAGTGAACAGTGGATAGAGATTGGTCATGAGCTACAGGCGGCCGGTAAAGAGGTGGTACTCTCGACCCTGGCGCTGCTGGAGGCCGAGTCAGAGCTAAAGCAGCTAAGAAAGATCTGCAAACAGGAGAATTTCTTAGTCGAGGCCAATGATCTGGCTGCGGTAAATATACGATCCAAGGCCGCTACCCCCTTTGTGGTGGGCCACTCGATTAACCTCTACAACCAGGCAACCCTCGCTCTGCTGGCTCGCGCAGGGATGAGTCGCTGGGTACTGCCCGTAGAGCTATCACGAGAGACCCTGAGCGCACTCCAGCAGGACCGGCCCGAGGGGATAGAGACCGAGGTGTTCGGCTGGGGACGTCTGCCACTGGCCTATGCGGCACGCTGCTATACCGCCCGCCATCATGGGTTACCCAAGGATGAGTGTGAGCTTCGCTGTCTGGATGACCCGGATGGCATGGTACTCAAAACCAAAGAAGGGCAGCCATTTTTGACCCTGAATGGGGTACAGACACAGTCTGCCCAACACCACAACCTGATCGGCGCAGTGGATGAGATGACCACTCTGGGGGTTGATATCGTACGGATCAGCCCCCAGTCACACTTCACTATGGAGGTGGTTCAGCTATTTGATCAGGTACGCAGAGAGGTGATGAGTGGAGCCGCCGGGAAGGAGGCGACCGCCCGCTATCTCCCTTATGGCGGGGTCGATGGCTACTGGTACGGTAAGGCCGGAATTGAGTAGGTGACCTATCAAGACTTTTCCGAAAAAAAATTACGCACTATTTTATCTCTCGGCCTCAAATTGAACCTAGAATCCTCAGTTGATCAGCAGCAACAAAGACTGGAAAGGCGATAAGCTACAGAAAGAAAAGAGAGGTTACGACCAGGTGGCAGTGCCTGATTCACACAGGCCGTTCAACACCAGTAACGATGGTATGCGTGAGGCCACTCAGTGGATTAACGAGCTGACAGGCGGCAGTGAGTACCGGAGTGGAGCGGTTGACCTCTCAGCCGCAGAGATACAACACCTACTAGAGTTTGCAGGAGGTGGAGCCGCTCGGTTTGTGTTCAACACCGCTGACACTCTGGAGGCAATGGTTGATAGTGACAAGGAGGTGGTTAGCTGGAAGGTACCGTTCGCCCGTAAGGTACACGGCCAGGTGGGTGAGTACCACCACAGAGAGCGATACTATGAGCTGAGAGAGGAGCTGAAGCCATGGAAGAAAGAGCTCAAGAGCCTGTCTGAGATCGAGCGGATGCGGTTCAAGAAGAAGCACCCCACAGAGACTGAGCTGGTCAAGCGGCTGGATAGTGCCGACAGGAAACTCCGTCGATTAAGGAAAGAGCGCAAGCGGGTAGCCGGTGACAAGGTGCAAGAGGCACGAGTGATGCGCGAGATGGGTAGCGTGTACCGAGGGTTTAATGGTGGGGCTAGGGAGCTTCGGGGAGAGGAGTGATTGACGGGGAGGGAGTAAAAAAGCACATTTACCCTCTATCTATCCCTTCCTTGCCCCCTAAACAGCCGTAGAATTGCAAAACTATATTTTTTAAAGGTACCAGCTAGGGTGCATTCGGCCACCCTTATATCTGCAATAACTCAACCAGAGCCCAACCCGCGAAAAATATCACCGAACCCCGCAATTGTACTATTTTGATTAATCAAGGTTAGTGCACTAAGCTATGCTGATATAAAACAATAACCAACCCCATTACATAAGGAATAGACCGTGGCTAGGCCAGTAAAAGAGATACCCCCTCTCACAGAAGAGGAGACAGAGCGTTTTGAGGCTATCCTAGAAGAAAACAAAGACAAAAAAGTGTCGGCGAAAGTATATGAACGTGCCGTAGAGGTGTTCGAGCGTGTAAACATGAGAAAGTCGCTTGAGCTCTAATTTCGACTTATTTCGTCTAGAAGCTGATATTACCCGCCCACCTTTTGACTGCAATGACCCTGATCTGACAGACTTTTTTTACAATGATTCTGTGGACATGGCTCACGCCTTATTGTCTGTCACATACGCAGTCTTACCGAAAGATGGGGAAGACACCATTGGATTCTTCAGCGTATCTAATGACTCGATTCGCAAAGCTGAACTCGGAGGCAGGAGCGCAAAAGACCGCTTCCTGGGACCAATAGATAGACGAAAACGCTTTAAGTCACTACCCGCTGTAAAAATTGGGCGTTTAGCCGTATCAGTAGACCACCAAGGACAAGGTATAGGGTCAGGCATCCTCGACTATTTAAAGGTGTGGTTCACTCAAGGGAATAAAACAGGGTGCCGCTTCATTGTTGTAGATGCCTACAACAAGCTAGAAGTCATTAGGTTTTATGAGCGTAATGGTTTTTACGGCCTTCCCGTGAAAGACCCTGACACCGAAACTAAATTAATGTTCTTCGACCTCCATAGTTTTGTGCGTGACAGTAGTACCTAGCGTGCGGTAAAGCGGCAGCTGAATCACTCAGCAACTTAGTCACGGGGGCATTGAATCAACTCCCGTTCTCTGCATACTCTCTATAGCAGATTCTGAGCCAAAAAATATATCCAGCCCATCGCGTAAGCGACACCATATATCTATATCACCCACCCCCCTCAATTAGAGTACGCCCTGTACCCGGGGGGCGTTTTGCTCAGCTGAGCTGGTGGAATAGGGTACCTTTTTGGCTTGGGTGTTCTTTGGTGGTTGAGAGAGCACCAGAGTCTGTAAGCGACCGTGAAGGCGACCGTAGAACCCACCAAACAAAAAGGCTCACACTTTTTACGGTGTAAGCCTTTGTTTCTATTGGTTCGGGCGCATGGATTCGAACCACGATTAAAGGAGTCAGAGTCCTTAATTTTCATATACGAGCAACATCGAAGAGTACCGGAAATACTTGTTTATCCTGCTGATTGTACTATACTGACTAACGACAAGCATCGAAGAGAAACGCGCGGAATCGGAGCAAAAACCTACTAAGAGACCGACTAAGAATCCGGTTAGTAGGTTTCTTAGTAGGTTCATACTTTCAGGAGGGTTCTATGTCCGGGTTTACCAACAACTTTATCAAATCACTCAAACCCAAAAAGTACCCATACAGGAAGCGGGAGAAGTCATCTGATGTGGGCTTTGCAGTGCAGGTGCTACCAAGTGGCAAGCTGAATTTTGAGATAATCTACCCTTTCAATGGCCGAGAGGTGTTCTTCCGGTTAGGGACATTCTCAGAGAAGTTCGGCCTAAAAGATGCACGTTCAAAATGCCGAGAGAAGCGTGCCATGATTGACGACGGAATCGATCCTAAACTTGAGCAGGCACAGCGACTGCTGGAGCAAGAAGCAGAGCGCAAACGCCTGGAGCAAGAGAAGAAAGAGCGAGAGACCGCAGTAACAGTTAATGGCGTATTGGATTACTACCTGGAAGGAGTCAGCGAGAACACACGCTCAGACGCCGAAAACCTATTCCGGAATCGCTTTTGTGATGTCCGTAAACTGATTGGGGACATGAAACTCAGAGATGTTACCGACGAGATGATAGAGGAGCTGATTGATACACACGTACAGCGAGGCAAGCTACGTAATGCAGGCAAACTATTTGCATATATGAGAGCTGCATTCGCAAAGAGCAAGAAGCACAAGCCGTTCGCTCTGAAGCGGTGGAACAATCCGTTTAACAACGTGGACAAGCCAGAGGGTACTGACAGCAATGCAGTTGACCGCGCACTGAATAAGCGCGAAATCAGGCAATTTTGGGATCTACTGGGGCGCAACCCCACAGGGATGATGGATGGTACTGTGGCCATCATGAAACTGCTCATTCTTACTGGTCAACGAGTAGAGCAAACCAGCCGGATGAGATGGGCTGATGTTGATCTGACAGAGGGAGTGTGGGACGTACCGGCAGCAGAAACCAAGACAGGTAAAAAGTCAAAAGTGGGTCATGTGGTGCCGCTCACTCCGCTGGCTATTGAGATTATTGAGTCTATGCCCCTCTGCTTTGGAGAGGAGTTTATATTCCCAGGTAAAGGCGGAGGTAAGCCGTTCTCTTTCTGTGGTTTATCCAACCCACTGAAAAAACTGGTAGCTACGGAAAAAGAACTGGAACCCTTCACACCAAGAGATTTACGCAGGACATGCACCACACAATGGAGCAAATTGGGCATACTGGCAGAGGTCAGGAACCGTATTCAAGACCATTCACTGGGTGGCGTTGAGGCTAAACACTATGACCGCCATGATTACCTCAAAGAGAAACGCGAGGCGTTGGAGAAGTGGGAGCGGGAGTTGAACCGCATCATTAGTGTAAAGAGTGAGAGTAATGTCGTGGAGATGAGAGCCTGATGATAGGCATCGACTTAAAACCGTATCAAGCGTGTGCTGAACTGATCTTGCGGAGGGAACGCATCCCATACGATTGTGAGATACCGGAAGTACCTACGATCTCTCAGGGCTCCTATGACCCGAATAAGTTTGTAGCGAGCCTCCCTCCTGTTCACCAGGTGGAAACCAAGCCCCGCAAAAACCAAGT
>JABHIC010000360.1 GCA_018671205.1 Gammaproteobacteria bacterium | reverse complement strand
GTTAAAAGCCCTTATGAATCAATCTCTTTTCCAGTGCCCAGATTTTCCCCCACGCTTCTCCAGTAGCCGCACTCCCCCCATCTCCATGCCACGATCCACCGCTTTACACATATCGTAGATGGTGAGTAGGGCCACCTGAGTGGCGGTGAGTGCCTCCATCTCCACTCCGGTTTGGCCTCGGGTCTCAACGGTGGTTCGGCAGTGGATAGTGCTCTTGTCGGGCAGGGGGGTAAGCTCAACCTCTACATGGGTCAGTGCGAGCGGATGGCAGAGGGGAATCAGGTCGGCCGTTTTCTTGGCTGCCATAATGGCGGCAACCCGGGCAATGCCAAGTACATCCCCTTTTTTGTGGTCACCCTGCATGATTTTTTCGAGGGTGGAGGGGAGCATGTTGATTGTCCCCTCGGTGATGGCCACTCGCTGGGTGATCTCTTTGGTGCCGACATCGACCATATGGGCCTCACCGGATGCATTAAAATGGGTTAGTTCGCTCATGGTCAAGATCTCTGTTCAAAACATAGTGAAAGTGAGAGACTACAAGCTGAGTTGCTGATAGGCAAGAGAGCGTGCATCCCCGTACCACCGATGTGCAGTATGGGGGGGCATATTGGATAGGATTAATTGAAGAGAAGGGTCATGATACAGGTTCGTTTTTTTGCAAGTCTACGAGAAGAGATGGGGCGCGAGGGGGTTGAGCTGGATGCCGCTGTAGCCACTACCATTGGTGAGGTGTGGGAGCGGGTCGCTGAGGGAAAAGAGCGCCCATCCAATCTGCTGATGGCCAGAAACATGGATTACTCTGATGCGGGTACGCCGGTGAGTGATGGGGATGAGGTTGCCTTCTTCCCTCCGGTGACTGGGGGTTAGGCGATGAAGATTGATATTTGCGAGAAATCCTTCTCCCCCTGGGCGTTATTGCAGGAGTATGAGCAGGAGGTACTCGACCCCCTGTATGCGGGTCAATACGGGGCGGCCACGGTCTTTTCCGGCACCATGCGAGAATTTAATGAGGGAGATGGGGTGACCGGAATGCTGCTGGAGCACTATCCGGGAATGACGGATCGCTATCTGGAGAAGATCTCTGCGGAGGCGGCTGCGCGTTGGGAGCTGCTCGATACCTTGATTGTCCACCGGGTCGGTCTGATGATGCCGAATGATCCTATTGTGTTGGTGGCTGCCTGGTCGGCTCATCGTGGAGAGGCTTTTGAGGCGGCCCGCTATCTAATTGAGGCGCTGAAGTCCAGAGCTCCGTTTTGGAAAAAAGAGCAGCTGGAGGAGGGGGAGCGTTGGGTGGCGCATAATACCCCGGCCTGAGACCAATGGTCCTGGAGTGGTCGGGGTCGCTCAACTGTTCACTTGAGTTACTGAATGCTGCAGGTCCATGATTTGCAGGAAAATTCCGCTTTTTTCACATTTTGTCCACAGTTTCCTAACACTATATCTTGTGTGCCTGCTGGCTACCATTACACAATATATTGCGTTTTTATGGCATTGACCCCCATTTTCTCTTTCTATTTGGGCGCTTTTTCACTATAGTGTCGCGCAACCTTCAGTGCTGGAGGAGATCGAGGAGAAGTGGCTCCATGGAGTGGAGCACTAGACCCGATTAGTCAGGGTTTCCGTATGCGGAAATGCAATTTTCAAGGATGAACAACAGGAGAGTTAGAGCATGGCTGAGCTATTTTCAGATGAGTGGATGAGTGGTTTTATGGGTGAGTGGAATAATGATGCTGAGTTGACTGGTGCATTGAGTGAAATCGGCTTCAGCTCTGTGATTGCCTACGGTATCCAGGGCGAGGAGCAGCCTCGCGGCACCATCTCTATTGAGGCAGGTAAGGCGGTCTCTGCGGGGGCTTTCAGTGGTGAAGAGGTTAACTGGGATCTGCGCTGTTCTGGTGACCATTGGGCTAAGTGGATCAAAAAGGCTCCTGGCATGATGGGGTTAGGGGCTGCCTACACCACAGGCAAACTGAAATTTGCAGTGGGTGACTATGGCGCAATGATCAAGAACCCAAAGATGGCGAGTCCATTCATTAAGACCTTTTCCGTGATGGGGCGGGTCTAGTCTGATCTGAGTATGAACTTCTATCTCCCCCCTTCACCATAACCCCCTTTGGGGCGGTGAGGGGTTGGGGGTCTTGTAGTCTGCTGAATGGGCCAATGTCGTGTGGGCCATTATCGCGTGTTAAGAACAGAAAAGAGTGAATCGATGATGCTATCCAAGAATGTCACCTCTATGGTTGCCGCTTTGGCCGTGGGGTTTTATCTCTTTGCTGCCGATGAGGAAGCGCACGGTGGTGAAGGGGGAGAAGGGCCATCGGCGGTAATGGGTAAGGTTGTAACCGTAGGCTCTGCACGAACAGGCATCAGCGTTACGCTGGGTGGAACCATTGTTCCTTACAAGATGGTAACGCTGAATGCAGAGGTCCCGGGCGGGGTCAGGCGTATTGCCGGTAAGGAGGGGGATCAGTTTGAGGAGGGGGAGGTACTGATTCAGATTGATGACGACACCCTATTAGCAAAGCGTCAGGAGGTGGAGGCCCAGATGAGCATTGCAGAGGCCTCACTACGTAATGCGGATGTACAGTTCAATAAAACCATTGTTGCGCCCAATTATCAGGGAGATGCAATGATGGGGGGGCTGCCCGGTATCATGAGTATGTTTACGGATCCGATGCGCTCTTCAGGTTTTGGTCGGGGTGACCCCGACTTTGAACGCTACTCGGATATCTACTCACAGCAGACCCAGGTCGATTCGGCACAGGCGGCTGTGATCCAGGCAGATGCGCAGCTCAAACAGCTGGATGCACAGATCCGTAATGCTAAATCGATTGCGCCATTCTCCGGCATCATTATGAAAAAGATGGTGGAGGTTGGGGATACCGTACAGCCGGGGCAGCCACTGATACAGTTTGCGGATGTGGGTCGTCTGCAGCTTCAGGTTGAGGTTCCTGCCCGTCTGGTGATGGGACTGGAGGAGGGGATGGTGATGCCGGCCAAACTGGATGTGGGTGGTGTTCGTCTTGAGGTACGTGTGGCACAGATCTATCCCAGCGCCGATATGAAGCGACACAGTGTAACGGTAAAGTTTGATCTGCCTAAGGGGAGCCCTGCGGGCCCCGGGATGTATTCAGAGATCATGATTCCTGATATGCAGGCTCCGGTCTCTAGCTACCCGGTTGTCCCCACCTCAGCGCTGCTCTGGCGTGGGACGCTGCCTGCGGTCTTTATTCTGGGGGATGACGGTCAGCCCGAGCTGCGTGTGGTGCGGGTGGGTGAGCTGGTGGATAACAAACATGTCACGATTCTTTCTGGTCTGGTGGTGGGAGAACAGTTATTCGCCACCCCAACCGCTACCGGTTGGGGCTCGGGTGAAAGTAACGAGCGCTTTTAGAGAGCCAACAGAATGAATAATCAGCAAGAGACCAAAACCGTAGAGGTTCCGCTGGGGCTGGCGGGTGGGATGGCAAAAGCCTTTATCCACTCACCACTCTCCCCACTGCTACTGATTGCGATGCTGGCAATGGGTTTTCTCGGATTGATGATGACCCCTCGCCAAGAGGATCCACAAATCTCGGTGCCGATGGTCGATATTATTGTACAGGCGGCTGGAATCCATGCAGAGCAGTTATCCGGGGTGGCGATTGAGCCACTGGAGCTGATCATGAGTGAGATCCCAGGGGTCAAACATGTCTACTCCGCGACCCAACGGGGGGTGGGGGTGGTGACCGTTCAGTTTGTGGTGGGGGAGCAGGTGATCCCCTCACTGGTTAAGGTTTATAACAAGCTCGCGGCCAATCGTGATCGCATTCCCCCTGGAGTGGGCGAGCCACTGATGAAGGCAAAAGGCATTGATGATGTTCCTATTGTCAACCTGACGCTCTGGTCAGATGAGGTGGATGATAGTGCGATGCGTACCCTCTCCACCGATGTGCTGCACATTCTGGAGACCATTCCCGATACTGGAGAGGCCTTTGTTGTGGGGGGGCGGCGCAGTCAGGTACGGGTTGAGGTGATGCCTGAGCGTCTCTCTGGCTTCGGTATCAGCCTTGACCAGATCGCCGGTACCATTCGTGCTGCGAATGGTGAACAGATGGCGGGTTACTCGGAGGCGGGTAATCTCAACTTTAAGGTCTATACGGGCTCCTTTCTCCATACCGCAAAACAGATCGCCAATCTGGTGGTCGGGGTTCACAATGAGGTGCCGGTCTATATACGGGATATCGCCAGTGTCTATCAGGGGCCGGAAGAGGCCAAGGGGATGGTGGAGTTTTATACGGGGGGGCAGTATACCGGGGAGATGCGAGCGAGTGGGTATCCAGCGGTAACGATAGCGATTGCCAAGAAAGAGGGGAGTAATGCGGTACCGGTTGCCAATGCCATTCTTGCCAAGGTTGAGGAGTTAAAGGGAACGCTGATCCCCTCCAATATTCAGGTGGATGTGACAAGAAACTATGGAGCCACCGCAAAAGACAAGGTGGATGAGCTGCTCTTTAAGCTGGTAATTGCCACCCTGGCGGTGACCGTACTGATCTATCTGAGTCTGGGTTGGCGTCCGGCGCTGGTGGTAACGGTGGTGATTCCGGTGGTGATCCTGCTGACGGTCTTTGCGGCCTATCTGCTGGACTACAGCATCAACCGGGTCAGCCTGTTTGCACTGATCTTCTCTATCGGTATTCTGGTCGATGATGCGATTGTGGTGGTCGAGAATATCTACCGTCGCTGGTTGATCAATAACGATACCGATGAGGCGACCGCAATTGATGCCACCCGAGAGGTGGGCAATCCGACCATCCTCGCCACCCTGACGGTGATTGCGGCACTGCTGCCGATGGGATTTGTGACCGGAATGATGGGCCCTTATATGGCTCCTATTCCGGTACTGGGATCAGCCGCAATGGCTTTCTCGCTGTTTGCGGCCTTTATCTTCACCCCCTGGTTAACCATAAAACTGCGCCCCTCGATGCGGGCATTGAAGATCGCAGAGAAGAAGGAGCACAAGTCACAGGCGCGGATTGGTCGCCTCTATGAGGGGTTGATTCGCCCAATGGTAGAGAATCGTCTACTGGGGTGGGTGGTTCTCTTGCTGATTATTGCCAGCTTCTTTGCCGCAGTCTCACTCTTCTATACCCACGGTGTAAAGACCAAGATGCTCCCCTATGACAATAAATCCGAGTTTGATGTGATGATCCGGATGCCGACTGGGACAGCTATGCCGGTTACAGCCAATGTTGCCAGAAAGATGGCAACCGTGCTGGAGAGGGCGGTACCGGAGACGGTTGCGTTGCAGACCTATACCGGCCATGCGGCCCCCTTCAATTTTAATGGGCTGGTACGTCACTACTATCTTCAGGAGTACCCCTGGATGGCGACGATCTCAGTACAGTTGGTACACAAGAAGGAGCGTAAGCGCAGTAGCCATGAGATTGCGCTACTGGTACGTGATCTGTTGAAGCCGATTGCAGAGAAGAACAATGCCAGGATCACGGTTGCGGAGGTTCCTCCTGGGCCACCGGTACTTCAGTCCGTGGTTGCAGAGATTTATGGGCCAGATGCCGCAACCCGCCGCACAGTGGCGGCAGGGATGACTGATATTTTCAGAAGCTCCCCGATTATGGAGGATGTCGATAACTATATGAGTGATCCTCATCAGGTACTCCATTTTGTGGTGGATACCGAGAAGGCCAACCGTCGTGGTATCTCGGTGGATACCATCAATCGAAATCTGGCAATGGCGATGGGCAGCGTACCGCTGGGGGATGTGAAACAGGGGAAAACGCGTGAGCCAACCCTGATTACGTTAGAGGTTCCACTGGCGGTCCGTTCACAAATTATTAGCCTCTCCGATCTGCCTATCCCGGCGATGGATGGTCGTGGCACCGTTTCACTGAGTGAACTAGGACACTTCTCTACCTTTATGGAAGACCCCGTGATCTACCATAAGAATCTACGCGCAGTGGAGTATGTTGTGGGAGATGCGGTCAATGATCTGCCAGCGCCACTCTACGCCATGTTTGATCTGGAGCGGATTATGGAGGAGAGCGATTTTCGTGGCCCACTGGGTGAGAAGATTGAGGGAGGATGGATCTCGGCTCCGGAAGAGACCTTCAAGAGTGGATTTAAGTGGGATGGTGAGTGGCAGGTCACCTATGAGACCTTCCGTGATATGGGCATTGCCTTTGGGGTGGCACTGGTACTGATCTATATTCTGGTGGTCTGGCAGTTTGGTAACTTTACTATTCCGCTGGTCATCATGGCCCCAATTCCGCTGACGATGGTGGGTATTGTCCCCGGCCACTGGATTATGGGGGCTGAGTTTACCGCCACCTCAATGATCGGGTTTATTGCCCTGGCAGGCATTATTGTACGTAACTCGATCCTGCTGGTTGACTTTGCTCAGCTTGAACTGCGAGGGGGGAAGGACCCCGTCTCGGCAGTGATTGATTCAGGTAAGGCACGAATGCGGCCGATTATCATCACTGCATTCGCACTGGTGGGAGGGTCAAGCGTGATCCTGACAGATCCTATCTTCCAGGGGATGGCGGTAACGCTACTGTTTGGTGTGGTGGTATCGACCCTGTTGACCCTGATTGTTATCCCACTGGGCTGTCTGAGTGCGGGCGATGCGCTCTACCCAGAGGATATGTTGAGCGTTAGTGGAGAGCTGCTGAGTAGTCAAAGTGAGGAGGTTGCTGTTAATGGAAATAACTGAGGGAGTCATAATAATGAGTCAGAACCGTAATTTTCTGGGTAGTCGGGTAAAAAGCAGTTTCCTTGTGGGGATTGTATTCGCATCCTCTGCTGTAATCACCGAAGGGATAGCAGATGAGGTGGTGGATAACCGCGCGTGGGTTGCTCCCGCCCCGATGGGGCCTTATGGAGGTCATTTTGATTTTGCAGCCCCTAGCGCTGTTGATCCGGGCTCGGCCGATCAGCCTGCGGTACAGGCGGGTTATGCGATCTATCAGCAGAAGGGTGAACTTCCAGTTATTAACGCCTCATACGCAACCTATCCAGAGGCAAGTGCGGCAGAGGCTGACTCATTTAGGCAGG